>WLCY01000072.1 GCA_009705075.1 Actinomycetota bacterium | reverse complement strand
CTACATCAAAGAGCGCCGCCTCTCCTGCTTCATGACCAGCAGTTCTTGGTAGGCCACGTTTCTTTGCCCAGCGGCCATTGCCATCCATAACAACTGCAACATGGTTTGGTATTTGTTCGGGTTTTAGCTTTGGAATTGCCACGACTAGATTCTCTCAACTAAAGGCAGGCTTCGTAAACCTCTTTCGATATGCCATTGCAGATAGGCCGCGATTAAACCTGAAGCTTCGCGTCTTGATCTAGCATCGCTCTCGATTGCGCTATTCCAATCACCGGTCATCAAATTAGCCATAAGTTCTAGCGTCTCAGGGTTTGGCGTTGCGGCTGCTGATGGCTTGCAGGTAACACAAACGCTGCCACCACCGACAAGTGAGAAATATTTATGTGGACCCGGTTCATCACATTTGGAACACGTTGTCATTGATGGCGCAAAACCAGCAACGCCAAGTGAGCGAAGTAAATAAGCATCCAAAATAAGTGAGGAGTCGTAAGTGCCATGTGCCAAGGCGCGAAGGGCGCCGACTACTAGATTGAATTGTTGTAGCGCAGGTTCATGCTCGTTTTCCGTAAAGCGTTCAGCTGCTTCCAATATTGAATTAGCTGTAGTCCAATTCTTGTAATCCATCGCAAGGGCGTCGCCAAAATTTTCGATTCCTTCAGCTTGTGTCACGATGTCGAAAGTTTTTCCAGAATAGAGTTGCAAATCAACGAAGGAAGTTGGTTCTAAGCGAGCACCAAATTTAGATTTCGTGCGACGTACACCTTTTGCAACTGCACGAAGTCGACCATGTTCTTTAGTAAAGAGCGTGATTATGCGATCTGCTTCCCCAAGTTTCTGAGTGCGCAGAACAACTGCTTGATCACGATAGACGGCCACGGTCGATACCGTAGCGATAATTAGGAGCGAAACCCTCGATTTACCGCAGACACGACGGCCTTTAGCGATGCTGTTGTGGTGCTTGGGTCAATACCTACGCCCCAATAAACTCTTCCCGCAACTTCGCACTCTAAATATGCGGCGGCTTTTGCATCGCCACCAGCAGAGAGCGCATGCTCGTAGTAATCCAAAACCCGAACGTTTGCTTCTGGTAAATATGCATTCATGATATTTACAAATGCCGCGATTGGACCATTGCCTGAACCGCTTAACTCTTTAACCACTTCTTTTTCAAGGAGTTGAACTGTTAATTGCGCATCCTCATCCAAGTTTGATGATTGTGAAAGAGCTTTCAGCTTAAAGCGACCCCATTTGTTCTGCTCGGCCGGAAGATATTCATCCTCGAAAATTCGCCATAAATCCGCTGCGCTAAATTCGCCGCCCTGCTCATCGGTGTGGTTCTGCACAACCTGACTAAATTCAATCTGCAGGCGACGCGGTAAATCAAGGTGATAATCGTTCTTCATCAAGTAAGAGATACCGCCCTTGCCTGATTGGGAATTTACGCGAATCACAGCTTCATATGAGCGACCAATATCTTTTGGATCAATCGGTAGATATGGAACTGCCCAAGCAATTTCATGAACGTGCTTACCAGCAGTCTTCGCATCCTTCTCAAGATGTTCCAGACCCTTCTTAATTGCATCTTGGTGTGAACCAGAAAATGCTGTGAAAACTAAATCTCCACCATAAGGATGACGTTCAGGTACGCGAAGTTGATTGCAATATTCAACGGTGCGGCGGACCTCATCTAAGTCAGAGAAATCGATATGTGGATCGATGCCATAACTAAATAAATTCAAGCCAAGCGTTACAAGACAGACATTTCCGGTGCGCTCACCATTTCCAAATAGCGTTCCTTCAATTCGATCCGCACCAGCCATGTAGCCAAGTTCAGCGGCCGCAACACCTGTTCCACGATCATTGTGTGGATGAAGTGAGAGAACTATGGAGTCGCGATACTTCAAGTTGCGATGCATCCATTCAATTGAATCTGCATAAACATTAGGTGTGGCCATTTCAACTGTTGCGGGAAGGTTAATTATCGTCTTGTGCTGTGGCGTCGGCTTCCAAACATCATTTACTGCATCGCAAACTTCGACCGCGAATTCTAGTTCTGTACCAGTGTATGACTCAGGTGAATATTCGTAGGAAATAATTGTTCCAGGGACGCTCGCTTCATATTTCTTACACAACTTGGCGCCATCGACTGCAATCTTCTTTATGCCCTCTTTATCAAGGCCGAAGACCACGCGACGTTGCAAAGTTGAAGTTGAGTTGTATAAATGTACAACCGCTTGCTTTGCGCCCTTTAGCGATTCAAAGGTACGCGCAATTAAATTCTCGCGAGCTTGGGTTAGGACTTGGATTATTACATCATCAGGAATTAATCCATCTTCAATAATCTTTCGCACAAAATCAAAATCTGTTTGAGAGGCACTTGGGAAGCCAACTTCAATCTCTTTGTAGCCCATCTCAACAAGTAACTTGAACATCGCTAGTTTGCGAGTGGAATCCATTGGATCAATCAGCGCTTGGTTACCATCTCGAAGGTCAACAGAGCACCACTTAGGGGCAACTTCGATGCGCTTGGTTGGCCAGGTCCGGTCTGTTAAATCGACAGGAATAAATGGCGTATACCGATGGATCGGCATCGTCGAAGGAGTTTGCTTAGGAAAGTTCATAACTCCCCAAGATTACCGCAAGTTAAAGGACTGGAAGATACCGATTCAACTCATAAGCGCTGACTTGGCGGCGATATTCAGCCCATTCTGACCGCTTATTACGCAGAACATATTCAAATACATCCTCGCCAAGTGCTTCGCGAACAAGTGAACTGCTCTCCATTGCGGCGATAGCTTCCTCTAAATTTGTTGGTAGCACCTCGGGATTTGAAGTTGATTTAAGTTCGTACTTCTCTTCAATGCCTTTGAGTCCTGCTGCCAAAATTACTGCGAATGCTAAATATGGATTACACGCAGAATCCGGTGAGCGAACTTCTACGCGAGTGCTGTTCTCCTTCTTGGGTTTATATGCCGGAATTCGCACTAACGCACTTCGATTGTTATGGCCCCAATCAACTAGCGCTGGTGCTTCACCACCGCCACTTAAGCGCTTGTAAGAATTAACCCATTGATTGGTTATCGCCGTAAATTCGCGAGCATGTTTCAAAATCCCTGCGATAAAAGATCTGCCGACTGCAGAAAGTTGCAAGTCTGCGCCCTCTTCATGAAAGGCATTTTCTTCGCCCTTAAATAGTGAGAAGTGAGTATGCATTCCAGATCCGGCATGGTCAGTAAATGGTTTTGGCATGAAAGTTGCGTGGAAGCCTTGATCGAGGGCAATCTCTTTAATTACGTGGCGAAATGTCATGATGTTATCTGCAGTTGTTAGCGCATCAGCATCGCGCAAATCAATTTCTTGTTGTCCAGGAGCTCCTTCGTGATGTGAGAACTCAACTGATACTCCCATCGCCTCCAGCATTGTGATTGCTTGACGACGGAAATCGTGGCCTACTGCTGATGGAGTTTGATCAAAGTAGCCAGCAGAATCAACTGGGATTGGTGCAACATTCTCTTCTGCCGCATTCTTAAATAAGAAGAATTCCATTTCTGGGTGGGTGTAACAGGTGTAACCCATATCTGCCGCTTTACGTAGAACCCGTTTTAAAACATTTCGTGGATCAGCTGGTGACGCAGTTCCATCTGGCATTGTGATGTCACAGAACATTCTTGCCGCACCAGGATTTGCAGTGCGCCACGGAAGAACTGTGAAGCTTGCCGCATCAGGTTTAGCCAACATATCCGACTCGGTGATTCGGGCGAAACCTTCAATCGATGAACCGTCAAAACCAATACCTTCTTGAAATGCGTTCTCTAATTCAGCTGGAGCAATCGCAACTGATTTCAAAAAGCCAAGCACATCTGTAAACCAGAGTCTCACAAATCGAATGCCGCGCTCTTCTAAAGTGCGCATTACGAACTCTTCTTGCTTACTTATCTCATCACCATGGGAAGTCATGGTCGAGATAATGCCAAAGCCTTGTTACGGGATTGTTACAAGCCGTGGGCTGTGGCTACTGCTTGATACTTGATAACGCCCTCGTGCACGTTTAACCCCTTGCCTAGAGCAGGATCATCGGCACAAGCTTGCTCCCAACCTTTATTAGCAATGGCTAGGGCATATTTGATTGTGGCATTTGCCAGTGCTGCAGTTGATGTGGCTGGAACTGCTCCAGGCATATTTGCCACGCAGTAATAGAGTGAATTATGAACTTTAAATGTTGGGTCTGAGTGCGTTGTTGCCTTCGAACCTTCGAAGCAACCACCTTGATCAATTGCAACATCTACTAACACTGAACCTGGCTTCATTTTGGCAACGAGTGCATCACTTACCAACTTTGGGGCTTTTGCGCCATGTACTAGAACCGCGCCAATTACTAAATCGGCAGCCATACATTGTTCCTCAATTGCATAAGCCGATGAAGCAATCGTCTTTACCTGACCGCTGAATAGTTCATCCAAATAACGTAAGCGATTTAAATCAAGATCAAGAATTGTCACATCAGCGCGCATTCCATGAGCGATTGTTGCGGCAGATACTCCAACAACGCCACCGCCTAGAACTACAACCTTTGCGGGTGCAACTCCTGGAACTCCCCCAAGCAATACGCCACGTCCGCCTTCTGGTTTCTGTAGCGCAGTTGCACCTACCTGTATTGACATCCGACCTGCAACTTCTGACATTGGCGCAAGAAGTGGAAGTTGGCCATTTAGTTCGACAGTTTCAAAGGCAATTGCCGTTGT
>WLCY01000071.1 GCA_009705075.1 Actinomycetota bacterium | reverse complement strand
TCTCTGGGATTTTCCTGATGGAAATTTGGCATCCCGCGAGGTGGTGGCTTATTACATAAGTGAGTTAGGTGGTTTCCATCTCGTACCAAAAACAGTTCTACGAGATGGCCCTTTCGGACTCGGCGCGGTCCAAGAATGGATCGAAGTTGACGATGAAGTTGATGTTGTTAATTTCGTGCAAAGTGATGGTTCAATTCTGCGAAATATGGCGCTCTTTGATGCAATCATTAATAATGCAGATCGAAAATTTGGACATATTTTGGTTGGACCAGACGGCGATGTTTATGGCTGTGATCATGGGGTGAGCTTTCACGAAGAAGATAAATTGCGCACCGTGCTCTGGCAGTTCGCTGATTTAGATTTAACTGAGCACGAAATCGAAAAGATCAAGAGAATTTTGGGTGGGCTAGATGAGAGCTATTTAGCTGATCTCCTCACAACTGATGAGATTGATGCATTGAAGTCTCGAGCCGGAAAGTTGCTCGATTTGAAGAAATTTCCAATGCCTAATCCAAATTGGCCTGCGATTCCGTGGCCACCTTATTAAGAATCTCGCTTCAATTTAATCTAAGATAACAAGGTGTCTAAGATTATTGGTAGTTGGCCAGCGGTAGCGATTCCTGCTTCAAGCGCTGAAGCCCCAACCCTGAAACTCCTCGCAACCTCGGGAGAATTCTCGGTTTCGCGCGGTTCACAACCCTTTAAAATGTATGTATGTGGGATTACACCATACGACGCAACGCATCTAGGTCATGCAGCAACATATCTAACTTTTGATTTAATTAATCGGTACTTAAAACTATCTGGCCGAGAAGTATCCTTCGTAGAAAATATTACGGATATAGATGATCCGCTTTTCGAGCGCGCAAGACGTGACAATCAATCTTGGGAAGAGCTCGGTGGTTCCCAAGTTGCACTCTTTGCGAGCGATATGACAGCGCTTCGAATTCTCCCGCCGAAGGAGTATGTGTCAGTAACAGCTGCGATGTCATTGATTATCAAGGCAATTGAGAAATTAGTTAACAGCGGTTTCACATACGTTCTTGCTGGAAATGTTTATTTCAGAATTTCAAAGTTTCTACCTGAACTAGCCTTGTCGGTCGAAGAATCACTCAATCTCTTTGCAGATAGAGGGGGAGACCCTGAAACCCCTGGCAAGGAGAGCCCATTGGATCCAATTCTTTGGGTAGCAAATAAAGAGGGAGAACCTGGTTGGAATTCTGAAATGGGTTTTGGTCGACCTGGTTGGCACGTTGAATGTTCAGTGATTGCTCTACATCACCTAATCGGGGCTGATTACATTGATCGCCATTCGGAAGGTTCAGAGAGCGACAGCTTTGAAATAGATCTGCAGGGCGGGGGGAGTGATCTTATTTTTCCTCATCATTTTATGACAGCAGCAATTGGAAGGGCCCTAACGGGCAGAGAGTTTGCTAGAGCCTACGTTCATACTGGAATGGTTGGACTTGATGGCGAGAAAATGAGCAAGAGCAAAGGAAATTTAGTTTTGGTCTCTAACTTGTTAAAAGATGGAGTCGATCCAATGGAAATTAGATATGCGCTTTTGAGTGAACAATACTTCGCTGATCGAATGTGGAACGCGGATATCTTGATTAGAGCCCAGATTAATGTAGCAAAGGTTCGTAGCGCGCTTTCGAGAAATGAAGTGGCCCCGACCGATCAGGTTATTTCAGGAATAGCGGCTAGTCTCGCTTCAAATTTGAACTCACCTCTAGCTCTCGAAATTCTAGAGAACTGGGTGACAGATACTGAAAAGGGTCTCACCGGTGGAAGCGTTGGTGAACTTTCACGATTTATTGATGCCGCTTTAGGTCTAGCTCTTTAAGGTAGCCTTCTCCTCAATGAAAAATCCTTCCTCACTTCGCATCGCCATGTCAGA
The DNA here is from genome assembly GCA_009705075.1 of Actinomycetota bacterium. GTDB lineage: Bacteria > Actinomycetota > Actinomycetes > Nanopelagicales > Nanopelagicaceae > AAA044-D11. Next base: position 2,857 of record WLCY01000071.1, on the reverse strand, counting down.
GCGCGTCATCATCGCAGATGGCGCTATGGGCACGATGTTGCAAGAAGCCAATCCCACTCTCGAAGATTTTCAAGGCCATGAAGGTTGCAATGAAATACTAAACGTGTCAAAGCCAGAATTAGTGAAATCAGTCCACCGAAGATATTTAGAAGTTGGCGTAGATGCGATAGAGACCAATACCTTTGGCGCTAACTGGGCGAATCTTGCTGAATATGGAATTGAAGACCGAATTTATGAATTGGCTTTCGCCGGCGGGAAATTAGCTAAAGAGGTAGCAGAAGAGTTCAGCACTGAAGCAAAACCGCGGTGGGTTCTTGGCTCGCTTGGACCAGGCACGAAACTTCCTACTCTTGGGCATACGGATTACATCAATCTAAAGAGCGCTTATTCTGAAGCGTCTAAAGGACTTATAGATAGTGGCGTCGATGCACTTTTGATCGAAACGACTCAAGATTTATTACAAGCCAAAGCTGCGATAAATGGTGCTCGAGTTGCTATTGATGACTGCGATCGAGACATAGTTCTAATAGCTCAGGTAACTGTAGAAGCGACCGGAACAATGCTTCTGGGGTCTGAAATTGGGGCCGCTCTCAACGCCCTTGAACCTCTGAACATCGACCTTATTGGTTTAAATTGCGCCACTGGTCCGGCCGAGATGAGCGAACATCTACGAGTTTTGTCGAAGAACAGCTCTATCGGGATTTCAGTTATGCCAAATGCGGGCCTGCCGCAACTTGGTGCAAACGGTGCTACTTACCCGCTAGGACCAGAGGAGCTAGCAAAATATTTGGCCGAATTTGTAGATTCGTATGGGCTAACTTTAATCGGAGGATGTTGCGGTACTACACCCGCTCATCTAAAGGCGGTTGTAACAAGGCTCGAGAATCATCCGGTTGCGACCCGCAAGATAGTTCAAGAAGTTGGGGCATCTTCGCTCTATCAATTCGTTCCATTTAGACAAGATCAAACTTATATGTCAATCGGCGAGCGAGCTAACGCCAATGGCTCTAGAGCATTTAGGGATGCTTTACTTGCGCAAGATTGGCAGAGCTGTATCGAGATAGCGCGAGATCAAATACGCGACGGGGCACATATGTTGGATCTCTCCGTAGATTATGTAGGTCGAGACGGCGTTGCTGATATGAATGAATTGGCATCACGGCTTGCGACAAGTTCAACACTTCCGATTGTTCTCGACTCAACAGAACCAGCCGTTCTAAAGGCGGGCCTAGAGCATTTAGGTGGTCGCTCGGTAATCAACTCTGTGAATTATGAGGATGGCGATGGCCCTAACTCTCGCTTTGCAAAAATTATGCCGCTTGTAGTCGAGCACGGGGCCGGAGTTGTGGCGCTAACAATCGATGAAACTGGACAAGCAAGAACATGTGATTGGAAGCTAGCTGTCGCCACGAGGTTAATTGAAGATTTAACAAAGAAGTGGGGAATGTCGGTGGGGGACATTCTGATTGATTGTTTGACTTTCCCAATTGCTACTGGCCAAGAGGAGACTCGTCGCGATGGCATCGAAACACTAAATGCAATTGCACAATTAAAAGTTAAATACCCACTAGTTCAAACAACACTTGGCGTTTCGAATGTCTCATTCGGCTTAAACCCAGCGGCTCGAACCGTTTTAAACTCAGTATTTTTGGCGGAAGCAGTAAAGGCTGGCCTGGATTCTGCAATTGTCCACCCATCGAAAATCACGCCGATAGCCAGAATCGATCCAAGGGCTCTTGAAGTTGCACTTGATCTGGTCTACGACCGACGCGTTTTCGATCAGGATGGAAACTGTACATATGATCCACTTTCAGTCTTCCTTGAGTTATTTGACGGTGTTGAGACAAAATCTTCGAAAATAACTCGAGCAGCGGAACTTGCTGCGCTACCTCTTATCGAAAGATTGGAACGAAGAATTATAGATGGTGAAAAAGTTGGGCTCGAAGCAGATCTTATGGAGGCTATGGGCTCAGGAATAAAACCCCTTACGATAATAAATGAGCATTTGTTGGCCGGCATGAAAACAGTTGGGGAGTTATTCGGCAGCGGTCAGATGCAATTGCCATTCGTACTCCAATCAGCTGAGGTTATGAAAACGGCAGTAGCAATTCTTGAACCTCATATGGAGAAGAGCAACGACGCGGGTAAGGGAAAGATTCTGCTCGCTACGGTAAAGGGCGACGTTCACGATATTGGAAAGAACCTTGTAGATATTATTCTTTCAAATAATGGTTACAGCACCGTCAATATTGGCATTAAGCAGACCGTTAACCAGATTATCGACGCAGCAACAGAGGAGAGCGTTGATGTAATTGGAATGTCTGGACTTTTAGTTAAATCAACAGTAATCATGAAAGAAAATCTTGAGGAGTTGAGTTCAAGGGGTTTAGCTGAAAAGTGGCCGATCATTCTCGGCGGCGCTGCACTTACGCGTAGCTTCGTAGAACAAGATTTGGCAGATAATTTTGATGGAACGGTCCGCTATGCAAAAGATGCCTTTGAGGGACTGAGTTTGATGGATTCAATGATGGCGATTAAACGCGGTGATGAAGGCGTAACTCTTCCAGCGCTACGTCAAAGAAAAACTCCAAATACGCGAGCCAATCGCGAACCGAACCTCGATACCAATCGCAGTGATGTTATTGAGAATAATGAACTACCTACGCCGCCATTTTATGGATCGAAAATTGTTAAGGGAATTCCTTTGGCCTCATATTTGAATTCACTCGACGAGAGAGCGCTTTTTGTTGGTCAGTGGGGACTTCAGGGCAAACGTGGTGAATATGAGAAGATGGTTGAAGATGAAGGTCGTCCACGCCTGCGGGCACTACTAAATGATGTTCAATCGAAGGGCTGG
>WLCY01000070.1 GCA_009705075.1 Actinomycetota bacterium | reverse complement strand
GATGATCAATATCTAGAAGTAGGGTCTTATCACTTTGAACAATTAGCGGGCCATCAGTCACGAATTAATTCCTTAATAAAAGCAGTTAGAAGTTTTACTCGCGACGGAATTGAAGAGAGCAATATTTGTTCATGCGGCGCATGAGCACCGTCTCCGACAGCGCCTAAGCCATCTAATACGCGTGCGCCAGTAGCAGCAGCAAAATTTCCATCACTCGCTCCACCAACTGAAGCTTGTCCAACTTGGGGAGCACCGATCTCGGCTGCCACCTTTTCCAGTATCTCGTAGAGCTCTGATGTTGCAGAAAGTTCAAGCGGGGGTCGATTAATGCCACCAGTAACTTCAATCCTTGCTTCTGGATGAGAAGCTTGTAAATTCTTTATCGAACTATCTACTCGAATTAATTCGGCTGCAGAATAGGATCGGATATCAATATCTAGTGTTGCAAGAGCGGGAACGGTATTAGTTGTGGTTCCAGCGTGCATGACTGTCGGAACAACTGTTGTACCAAATTCTGAATTTGCGAGCTTGGCTACTTCAACAACAATTGCTGCAATTTCAGTTGTGGCATTAATTCCTTTTTCTGGTTCAAGTCCAGCATGAGATGCTCGACCATGAAGCGCAATCTGGTACATCGCCGTGCCCTTGCGGCCTGTCTTAACCTTGCCATTTAATGAGGCCTCTAAAACTAAGACTGCGCTCGCACTTTTAGAAACACGTTCTATAAGTTCTCTCGATGTCTGACTACCTAGCTCTTCATCAGTAGTGGCGATAATTGCAACTTTATTCTGAGCTCCTGAAATTTCCTTAACTGCATAAACCGCCTGCAGAAATCCCGCCTTCATGTCGAAAATTCCTGGCCCCTTTGCGACATCTCCGGAGACGCTCCAAGTTGGAAGGAAAGAACCCTTAGGCCAGACGGTATCTAAATGAGCCAGTAGAACTACTTCGGGATTCTTGCTGCCCCACCAAAAAACAGGGCGCCCCTTCTCTTCAATGATTTCTGCTTGTGAATCTAAATTCTCATTGGCAATTTGAACTGCAAGTTCGATAACGCCACGACAGGCTGCAAGGTCTTCACTTGGAGATTCAAACTCAACAAGTTTCTGCAGGTCATCAATAATCGCCATAGGTCAATTCTGCCTTACTTTGCCGGGCTGACGCCGGTGATTCTAGGAATCCTAAAGCTTTGCATCTCACCCGTGGCGTGATCTCTGGCGATTAACGTGCCTAGTGAAATAGAAATTGGATCAATTAGTCGATTTGAAACCCCACCATTTGTATCGGCGTATCCAATAGTAAGGCTTGCTTGCTCTTCAATATATTGGTGTAGTAAATCCAAAGTTTCATTTGCTGTTGTGCGAGGAACCTCGCGTGGCTTATGTGAACTTGCTTTTTCGCCAGTGCGAAGCGTACGCACTGCAGCCTTAACAACTATTTCACTAGGTGCACTTGTTTCACTGATAACCCTTGGTGGCCGCGGCCGTGATTTAGCTCGGCGAATTGCCGGAGCTGATATCAAAATTCCATTCGCATTCTCAGCAGCCGGCAAGTATCCAGCTTCTCGAAGAGTTGCAATTACATCTCCCGCTTCAAAATCACAAACTAAAACTTGTGGCGCCAGTTTTCTAAAGCGCATGGCTTCTAATTTCTTTTCGTGCAAAATTTGAGTAACAAGTCCCTCATCTTCGCAACGAAGATAGGACTGTGCCGTTCCAACACGAAGTCGACCATGTCGTTTCGCAACATCATTGATTAAATATTCAAGTGGTTGCGGCACGGGAGTCTTTGACGTCTTTTTTAAGAAATCTTTTATCTGTTCGCCTGTTTGCCCATGATCTAGCCCTCGGCGAATAGAACTTTCGCTAAAGCGGTAAACCGAAGCTCCACCACGACTTTCAATATCAGCAATCGTTCCAATCATGTTCGCAAGTTCAACAGTTAGTGGGCCAGGTGCGATTGCGCTGTTATCGGCTTGAATCAAAATATGATCTACAGGTTTTGGAAGTGCGCTTTCAACGCCAATTTTTTCAGAACCAGATAGAAAAGCTTTGCCAAATTCCGAGAGTGCGCCTTGCCCAGTGAGGCCGAGCCATTCTGCCTCTCTAAGAGTCCACTCAATGTATTCAGCGTTGAAACGTTGAGGCATCTGCCAGGCAACAATCTCCTGCAGTGTTTTAATATCTGGATCTAACTCTAAATTTTGCGTGAGAATATTAAGGGTAACTTTTCGCATCGAAGCTATTCCTGCTCGATCTAACTCTGGTCCGAGCGGTGCAATATTCTTCTCGCCTATTTTTCCAACGAGTCCACTTACACGAGATGTCTCCAACCATAAGCCGACAAGTGAACTCCATCGCTCTTCTAGGGAACGTGACATCCAAATGTCGAAAGAATTGGTGGGAAGAATTTGGTCATCGGTATCTATAACAATTAGACCGCCCAGATAGAGAACTTCTGCAACGAATGCCACGCAATTCTCATCGACTCCCAGATGATCTGCACTTCGTTTTAAATCTCTTATTCCTAGCCCACCGGAACGGAGTGCAACTGGTGGTTCATCCGACCAGTTATGCGCTAGCTCCTCGCACCACCTCAAGAAATTTGAAATGTTTGCAATTGCAGCGCGGTCGACATCGCTCTGCTTTCGCTTCGTACCAATAAATTTCTTCGCACTAGGCAGATAATCCTTAAATACTTTGCCACCGCGAAGGTGCATTCCAACTTCTCGCGGCAATACAACAGTCTTCGAGTCCATGACCATTAGATAATTGTTTTCAATCAACCAACCAATAGCTTTACCGGGAGACTTTATATTTCCAACTTGACCACGTGGCGGGCCCCAGGTCAATCGCTCTAATACGGCAGCCGAATCAGCAGGAATATCTTTTAACGCTTTGAAGTCAATCTTCTTAACGGATTGTGGTCCAAGTCCTGCTGGCTCATCGCCAATCAGATGTCGAAGGTTTCCTGGCAATCTAAATTTTGTACCATCCTTGTAAACAAGCGCAGCAGCCCAGAGTCTTGCTAATTCATCACCGGCTTCCGATGTTGATACAGAGAGCAATTCAGATTTTGAGAAAGGTTCATTGAGAATACATGCCGAAGTAAGAACTTCTAATTGAAATTTATTTAGTGACTCTAGGGCTCGCATCAAACTTGGAGTTGAATTAGCGCGGGCCGAAAGTGCGGATAAATCTGTTGGAACTGGAGATAATAAATCTGGGCGCACTTGAAAGAGCTCCGCAATGGCACTATCGCTGCGGGCACGCAATTCATCAGCAAAAGAGTTAACAGACATAACTGCCCTACTTTACCGAGTTTTAGAAGCTACCTCGACCGCAATCTTCTTGGTGATAAATATGTAAGCAAAGCCGCAATTCTTGCCAGCGTTGGACCAAATGCCGCCTTGAGTGCGCGACCACGCCTGAAGTCATGGATTGGCCAGTTATCTCGAATGGCGCGAATTTGAAGCAAGGTATCGGGATTGATCGCTGCTGGATTTCCAACTGCGGTAAGAAGTGGAAAATCATTGTGGCTATCTGAATACGCATATGAATTCTTTAAATCTATTCCTTCTTTATCAGCTAATTCTCTGACGGCTATTGCTTTCTGATTTCCATGCAATAACAGGCCATTCATCTTTCCGGTGTAAGTGCCATCGATTACTTCAGCTTTGCTTCCAAGCGCACCGGTAAAACCCAGACGCTTAGCGATTAAAACTGCCATATCTTGGGGAGCGGCCGTAACAAGCCAAACCTCCTCGCCATTTATAAGATGTTGATTTGCGATATCAATTGCTCCTTGCCAAAGTGCAGGTGAAACGTACTCATCATAAATTTCAGATCCGATTGCCTCAATCTCTTTAACATTATGACCACCAATAAAATCGGTTGCGGCATTTTGAAACTTTTCAATCTCTTCGGCTTTTTCAGTTCCCGTTAAGCGATATTTAAGGTTGGCTAGCACGAAGGCCGAAATATCGCGCTTACTGAAGAATCCTCGTTGGTACATTCCGCGACCTAGAAAGAAGATAGTTGAACCACGAATGATTGTGTTATCGACGTCGAAGAAGGCAACTCGCTTTCCAGGATTCGTCATAACCCAACCTTAGCGTTCAAGTTATGCTTGCCCCATGACACGAGCAGTACACGTTCTAAGACACGGTGAAGTAGAGAATCCCGAGAAGATTCTTTACGGCCGTCAACCAGGATGGCGACTTTCAGCCCGCGGTCAAGAAATGGCACAAGTTGTTGCAGATTGGTCGAAGACCTTAGATCTAGGTGCAATCCATGCTTCACCACTTCAACGTGCACAGGAAACAGCTGCCCCAATTGCCGCACAACATAATTTAAAAATAAAGACAGATGAAAATTTGATAGAGGCAGCAAATATCTTCGAAGGAAAGAAATTTGAATTAGGTAGCGGAGTACTTCGCCACCCTTCTTCTTGGTGGCATCTACGTAATCCTGCAAAGCCTTCATGGGGCGAGCCGTACACCGAACAAATCGAGCGAATGCTTGCCGCCGTATTCGCCGCTCGTGATGCTGCAAATGGCAAAGATGCTCTTGTGGTTTCACATCAATTGCCTATCTGGATTTTGCGTTCGGCAGTTGAAGGTCGCCGATTACTTCATGATCCAAGGAAACGAATTTGTACCCTTGCATCTGTTACTACCTTGCATCTAGATGACGAAGGAATGATTGGCGGAGTTACATATTCCGAACCCGCTAAACATTTATTACCAAATAAATGAAGAGCGTAATTGCTGTTGCTTCACT
>WLCY01000007.1 GCA_009705075.1 Actinomycetota bacterium | reverse complement strand
TAACTTTAAATGCGCTCTCACCAATTAACCCGTGTGTTTGATCTGTAAGTGGAAGATGCAAAGTTATTACATCAGAGTTTGCCAATAAATATTCGAGGGACTCAACGCTAAATTCATTTGGGATAACGGCAAATGGGTCTGATGCAAATACTTTCATTCCAAAGGCCGAAGCTATTTTTGCAACCCGAGCACCGATTCGTCCATATCCAATAATTCCTAGGGTTTGGCCCTCAAGATCACCAACCAAATAATTGGTTCGCTCATTCCAGTTTCCTGCAGAAACAAGTTTAGTTAGCGGGCCAAGGCGCTTAGATAGATGAAGAATCTGGGCAAAAGTTCCTTCAGCAACCGCATTGGTATTGCTGCCTGGTGTGATGATTACTGGGATATTGCGAGAATCAGCTTCATCTAAATCAACCAGTTCGGTGCCCACACCGGTTCGTGCAATTACTTTTAGATTAGGCATTGAATCAAAAACTGATTTATTGAATTCAAAGGCTGCGCGAACAATTGCGCCTTCCGCAACTTCCAAATCTTTAGGCGCCGGATTTTCTACATAAACGAAACCTGAACCCAAAATTGGCGCAACTATTTCAGTAGCGATTGGCCCTAAGCCAACAATAATTTGAGTCGAAGTTTTGCTCATTACTTTGCGATCGCCGCCGTTGTTCCTGTTGCTGGTTTAATCGATACCCAGTTCTTTGATGCTGCAGATTCTTCGATTGCGGAAACTACGCGCGCGGCCGAAACCGCATCATGAATATTTGAGTTCTTAGCTACTCCCCCAAAGTATGCTTCAAGAAATTTACGAGCTTCAACAATCTTCAAATCGTCATAGCCCATTGATGTTCCAGCGCCTGGTTGGAAGTTTCCAAAATCACCAAATGCAGGCGAAGCCATAACACGTTGGTATCCAACATGATCGCCCTTCCGGCCAATTGCGATTTCAATCTCATTCATACGTTCGAAGTCCCACTTAACTGATCCCTCGGTTCCATAGATTTCGAAGGTGTAACTTGCTCGCGGACCAACCGCAACTCTCGAAGCTTCGATAGTGCCGACTGCGCCAGCAGCAATTGCATTATCTGCAAAACGGATAAGTGCGCCACCATAATCTTCATTTTCAACGGGCTCCATCTTTCCGCCCTCGATAACTGAGAAATGTGTCCCACTCCCCATTTCCAAAACAGGTCTTTCGGTTATTACAGTCTTAGTAATTCCACTAACTTCTGCGATAGGTCCAACTAAATATTGAACTAAATCTGCAAGGTGCCCCATCAAATCTCCGAGTACTCCACTTCCAGCAAACTTGCGGATAAAGCGCCAAGAGAGTGCGCCATTTGGCTCGGCAGAATAGTCAGCGAAGAAAGTTCCGCGAATATTTGTGATTCGCCCGAGAGCGCCACTAGCAATCAACTGTTTAGCATGTTCTACAGCAGGAGCATTTCGATAGTTAAAACCAATTGTTGTAGTTACTCCGGCTGCAATTGCGGCCGCCTCAACAGCTTCGGTTTCGTTAGCTCCGCGCCCTACCGGCTTTTCAATCCAAAAAGACTTACCAGCCTTTGCTGCTGCAATTCCAATTTCGGCATGCAAGAAATTTGGGGCGCAGATTGAAACAACTTCAACATCGGGATGGGCTAAAACATCTTTGTAATCTAAAGTTGAACTCTCATAGCCAAGAACATTGACCGCATAATCTGCACGTTCCTGCACGTTATCCGCAGCTATGACCAAGCGAGGTTTGATTCCCAGTTCTGGGTAAACAATAGGTAGCGATTGATATGCACGGGAGTGCACTTTGCCCATCCAGCCGACGCTGATTAATCCAATACCAACGTTGCGCTTAGGAACTGCTGAAGTCATGTTCTTCCCTATTTCTTGAGTTGAGTTATGAGGTTAGTAATTGCACCTGCAAGCAGGGTTGAGTCTGATCCGATCGCTATGAATTTAAATCCTTGCTCGATAAAAGTAGATGCAGCACTTGCATCTGCCGCCAATATCCCAGCAACTTTATTATTTGCCTTTGCTGCCGCAACAACCTTGGCTGTCGCTTCTAAGAACTTAGGGTTCTTAAAATCGCGTGGAACACCTAGTGCGAAACTTAAATCCAATGGCCCGACAAAGAGCAAATCAACGCCGTCAATTCCTGCAATCTCTTCGACGTTATCCAGTGCTTTTAAAGTTTCAATTTGAATAATGCAGGCTGCCTTTGATTTTTCGGTTAAGCCTGATAAATCGCGACCCCATTTTGCAGACCGGTTATAAGTAGCAACTCCGCGATCACCAAAAGGTGGGTATGACATATGTTTTACAACAGCAACTACTTGTTCCGGAGTTTCAATTCGCGGAATCATCACTCCAGATGCACCCGCGTCCAGCGCTCTCCCGATTCGAATTCGCTCCATTGATTCAACTCGAACCAGTGTCGGAATTGCATATGCCATTCCAGCAACGACTGTTGGCCCAATTAAATCTTCGCCCGCGCCACCATGTTCCAAGTCAAGCAAAACCCAATCAGCACCGCTAACGGCAGCGATTTCTGTTGCCATTGGTGAACCCATTCCGAGAAAGGTTCCAATAGTTAGCGCCTGCGGATCGGTGAATTTATGCATTTAGGCATGCCATCTTTGGGTTGATAGTCCCTCTTCGTAATCTTTACGAATCGCAGCAACCCATGGTTGAGTTGATACTTCTGCTGGTGCAACATCCCACCAAACATTTGAAGCTGGAAGATTTGCATGTTGAATAGTTGGAACAACTATTACAACAGGGCCTTTAATGTTGCGGGCATCTTCCAGAGCTTTACGAATCTCTGCCGGAGTTGTTGCATAAATCGCAGTTGCTCCCATTCCTTCAGACATTTTCACAATATCGATATCCAAATAATCGCCCTCAAGTCTTGGCGCAGCACCTTTAGCCTCGCCCGCTTCCGCAACTGATGGGCCTTCTTGGCGGTATCTAAATTCGTTACCAAAATGGTTACCAACGCGCCACATTTGGAGACGGCGAATTACTTGATAGCCGTGATTTTCAGAGACCACAACTGTCATGTTAATTCCTTCTTGCGCAGCAGTGACTAGCTCTGTTGGAGCCATAACAAATGTGCCGTCACCGATAAATACAAGTACGCGCTTTGTTTGATCTGGGGTTGCAAGTCTTACTCCGATACCTGCAGGAATTTCATAACCCATGCAAGAGAAACCGAATTCCAAATGCACAAACTTTCCGTTAGTTGCATCCCAGGCTTTTTGAATATCACCAGGAGCGCCACCTGCTGCCGCAATAATCACATCGCCACTCTTTGCAGTTTCATTCATGAGACCAATTAACTGTCCCTGAGTGATAACTGCATTTGTAACTGGAGAATCAGGGAGCGTTTTCTTATCGAAAAGCAACTCTGGATTGATCGCATCTGCTAATTGCTTAGCCCAGATTGTTACGCCGCTCTTAATCTTTGTGGCCCACTCAGATGGAACTTTATAGCCAGCTACCGCAGCGCTAAGTTCAATTAAAGAAAGTTTTGCATCACCAAGAATTGCTACTGCACCTTGTTTGATTGCATCGAGTTCTGCGATATTTATCGAAGCAAATTTAACGCTTGGATTCTGGAACATCGATTGTGAACCTGTTGCGAAGTCAGTCAGCCTGGTTCCAATTGAGAGGATTAGATCTGCTTCGGCTACTAACTTATTTGTTTCAGGCGATCCTTCTAAGCCAAGGCCCATCAAGTGCCAATCTCCTGGCTTTTGAATTGCGCCCTTGCCGCCGAAAGTTTCAGCCACTGGAATACCTGTGGCATTTGCAAACGCTTCTAGTTCACTTGTAGCACTTGAATAAATCACGCCACCACCAGCAATGATTAGCGGCTTCTTTGCGCCTTTAATTAGATTTGCAACTGCTCCAATATCTTCACGATCAGGAATTGTTCGGCGAATCTTCCAGATACGTTCTTCGAAGAAGGCCTTAGGAAAATCAAAAGCATGTGATTGGAGATCTTGAGGGAGTGCTAAGACAACAGTGCCAGTTTCAACTGGATTTGCCAGAGTTCTAAAGGCGCTTGGTAGCGAATACAGAAGTTGTTCTGGGCGCGTAATACGATCAAAGTATTTAGCAATTGGTCGGAAGGCATCGTTCACTGAAATATCAGGCCCAAGTGGATGTTCGAGCTGTTGAAGAACGGGACCTTGGCGACGGGTCGTATATGAATCACCAGGAAGAAGGAGAACCGGAAGATGATTAACTGTTGCAAGTCCTGCGGCTGTAACCATATTTAAAGCACCGGGTCCGATTGATGCAGTAACCGCAAAGGTCTGAGTGCGATTTGATGCTTTAGCAAAACCAATTGCAGCATGTGTTAAACCTTGTTCGTTACGGCCTTGAACGAAAGGGAGGATGTCGTTGTATTGATCTAGTGCTTGCCCGAGTCCAGCAACGTTGCCATGTCCAAAAATTCCCATTGCAGCAGGAATGAATCTGCGCTTCACACCATCAGCAACTGTGTATTGCGCAGCGATAAAGCGCACAACTGCTTGGCCAACCGTTAAACGTTCGGTTGCTCCATAATTTGGATTTGTCATTTTTCCTCTTTCTCCTACCAGCTTCGTCCGTGAAGGATTATGGTTTTCTCTTCGGTCATTTCATTTACAGTAGAACGAACACCCTCTTTACCTACGCCACTTGATTTAAGTCCGCCATAAGGCATCAAATCTGCGCGCCAAAGTGGCGTCCAGTTAATATGAATAATTCCAGCATCAATCTCGCGCGCTGATTGAATTGCGAGATCCACATTCTTGGTGAAGACCCCAGCTCCTAAGCCATAAACGGTGCTATTTGCAAGGTTAATTGCCTCTTTGATACCTGATGCAGAACTAACGGCAATTGCTGGACCAAATAATTCATCTTGTGCGAAGGCTGATTTCGGATCGACGTTGCAAATGATTGCCGGCTTGATAATTGTTTTATCGCGAGCACCACCCGTAAGAAGCGTTGCACCTTCATTCACCGCTTGCTTGATTGAATTCTCTACGCGAATAGCCTCAGTTTCGCTAATTAAAGTTCCGACTTTTGTCTCTTCACTCTTTGGATTGCCCACTTTTATCGCTTCAACTTTTGGCTTTAAGGCATCCAGAAAATTGCCCATAATTTTCTCGTCAACGATTACCCGTTGAACAGAGATACAAACCTGTCCAGCATTTATATATCCGCCTAGGGCAATTGCATCTGTTGCATATTCAATATCAGCATCATCAAGTACTACTACTGGACAAGAAGATCCGAGTTCCAGGGAGAGTTTCTTAACGCCAGCAACGCTAGAAATATGAGTTCCGGTTGAAGTAGAACCAGTAAATGAAATCTTACGTACCCGCGGATCCATTACGAGTGCATCCCCGAGTTGAGAGCCAGACCCAGTTATAACTTGCAAGACGCCATCTGGAAGTCCAGCATCGGTAAAACACTTAGCAAGTGCAATTGCAGTTAGCGGTGTGGTCCGCGCAGGCTTAAGAACAACTGAATTACCTACTGCAAGTGCTGGGGCAATCTTGTGTAGCACTAGAAGCGCCGGATAATTAAATGGCGTGATCGCGACAACGACACCGACTGGTTGGCGCATGGTGAAACCAAGCTTCTCTAACCCAGTTCCTTTATTTGCATCTAACGGAAGTGTTGAACCGTAAAGTTGAGAACCTTCAAAGGCGGCAAGGCGAATTATCTCTCCGGACCTAGATGCTTCTCCTCTAGCTTCAAGTAGAGATTTACCATTCTCGCCAGAGATAATTTGAGCGATCTCTTCACTTCGTTCATCCGCAAGTGCCGCTGCTTTTAACAAGATTGCACTACGAACATGTGCTGGAGTGTGACGCCACAAATCAGCGCCTGAGACTGCTTTTGTTATTGCTAAATCAACATCAGCAACAGCGGCTACGGGGGCTTCACCAACGACCGCGCCATCAAAGGGCGACTTAATCTCTTCTAATTTCATTTCAATTCGCCTTTACTAAAGTTTTGGAAGAGTTTCTGACTACTAACTTGGGTTCGAGCAAATAAGTCTTACCTGGTTTCGCAGTATCTATCGTTTTCTCAGCCAATAGCTCTGCAGCTTTTAGCGCGATTTCATCGTTTCCGGGATCAATTGAGGTAAGTGAAATCTGTCGTAACTCCGCCAAGAAGGTGTTGTCATAGCCCACAATTGCAATTTCTGAACCACTTGCACCCTGCGCACCGATTGCGAGCAAATCATTGTAAGAAGTGATTGCAGTAGGCGAATTTTTTGAATCTAGAAGTTTCGCTGCCGCTTCAAAGCCGGCCGTTTCCGTGGCTTTCTTGGCGAATTCTATTTGAATGTATTTGCCTAGCCCTTGCTCATTCATTATGGACTTATAAGCTTCGCGGCGACTCTTGGCGACTAAGCCCTCCATTACAGAGATATGCGCAATTTTCTTGTGACCGCTTTCGACGAGATGTTCAATTAATAAACGCATTCCAATTTCATCATTTGAACGGACCACTGTAGCGCGGGGCAAATCTTCAGGAATCGCACTAGCAACAACAATAGATACCTTTTCAGGAAGCGCCGAAAGTTGGTTCATATCTGGGATAGATCCAACAACGAGGACGCTCTTTGGGCGGAGATCAATTAGTGCGTTAACTGTTCGAGAATCAATCACTTGTTCGCCGGCAGCATTCGGCAACATCGCTGAAGTCATAAAGCTGTATTCACCTTTTGCTTCAAGGGCAGAACGCACCTGATCAACTATTTGTGCGAATAGCGGATTATGTAAATCTGCTACCAAGATTCCGACGAAAGTTCCGGTATCTGTTGCAAGTGATCTAGCCAAAAAGTTTGGAGAGAAGCCAAGTTCATCTGCAGCCTTCATCACTAAATCTCGACGGTGTTGGCTTACCGCTTGCGGAGTGGAATAAACCAGTGAAACCAGTGACTTTGAAACCCCGGCTTTTGCCGCAACATCACGAATCGTAGGACGTTTAGTCCTTGCATTGGTTGTCATTGCAGAGCCTCTGGTTTTGTTATGGCTGTAATTTTCCCAGTATCAATTTCAGTTCGTAGTGCAATTAATAAATCTTTAAGCGAAGTTGCGCCCAATCCCAAAGCTTTCTTCGTCACAAGATTTGAAAGTGAGGTATCAACTGGCACGTTACCTGGGAATTGGTCTGCAAGTGGTGGCTCAGCTTCACGTAACAGTGATTGATCTAGTTCAAATATTTCGCAGATTAATCTCGCATAATCCATGCGATTAATTGCATCATCTCCTACTAGGTGAAAAGTTCCAGATGCCTTACGTGAAACAATCCGCTCAATCTGGGCTCCAATTTCTGAAGCGAGTGAAGGAGCAGTTACTTTATTTACTAGTTCGCCACCAAAGACCGTAAAAGTTTTTCCCGCTTTTAAATCTGCAACTAGCGCTGAAGCAAAATATCCAAACCCAACATCTTGAGTTCTTGGTCCAACTTCTAGGGTTTGGTGTATCCCCATCACGCCATCTACTCGAGCAATAACGCCAGTCTCTGGTGCCAGATCTCGAATCACTTGCTCACCAAGAGATTTCAAAACTCCATAGAAATTTACTGGGTTTCCAGTATCTGATTCTGGAACCATATGACCTGTGCCATCCATGACCCAGCCAGTTGAAATATAAATAACTTGCGCGCTGTTTTTATTTGCCGCGTGGGTAACTCGCTGCGTTAATCCAACAAATGAATCGTAGGCATAGCTGCGATTCTGTTGCAGTTTGTTGAAATCATTTGCAATTCCAGAATGGACGATTGCATCGCACCCTCTTGTCGCCTCGGTTAATGACTGAGTACTGCTTAAATCTGTAACCAATGTTTTCCAAGGTAATGGTTTGGTCGCTTCGCTTCTTACTAAGCCGAGAACTTCATGCCCAGCAGCCAGCAACATATTGGCGATGTTTCCGCCAACGAATCCATTAGATCCTGTTACTGCCACCTTGGCCATTTGACTTGCTCCCCTGCTAGAGTTGGACCGCTCCAAAACAATAGTCGCAAGCGCCAATTGAATCAATAGCTCAGCCTTTGCCCGCTTTAGGTAGAAAGATAGGTCCATGACCAAGCCACGCTACTTTTATCGGAAGGGCGAATTAGCCACTGATGGCTGGGATGTAATCGTTAATGATCAACTCCCTGGCTGGAAGCACACCGGAACCAGAGTCGCGACACTTTCTCCTGGAAAAACTTTCGAGATTCCTAGAGACAAAGTTGAACGACTTATCTGGCCACTTGATGGCGATGGAATATCCGTTGAATATGTTGTCAATGGCGATACAAAGAAGCAGAAACTAGTTGGTCGAAAATCTGTTTTTCATGGTCCTACTGATGTTCTCTACCTTTCAATAGATACTTCAATAAAAATTTCTGGTTCCGGCCGTTTCATAATTGCAGAAGCGCCGGCCAAGAATTCTTTTCCAGATAAATTTATTCCAGCCAAAACCGTTCCAGTTTTCGCCCGTGGCGCAGGGCCAGCATCAAGACAAGTTCATAATTTTGGTGATCCTGCCGAACTCGCCGCAGATCGATTTATCGTCGTTGAAATTATTGTGCCTGCAGGAAATTGGTCGGGCTCGCCTGCTCATAAGCATGACACCTATATTCCAGGCGTCGAATCTAATTTAGAAGAGATTTATTATTTTGAAGCAGCGGTTAGCAAGAACTTGCCAGCCCAAGAAGGCGCAGAGCCAGTTGGATTCTTTCAAGGTCGCGCCTCAGATAATCGTGAATTTGAATTAACTACTGAAGTAAAGAGTGGCGACGTTATTTTAGTTCCACATGGCTGGCATGGTCCGGTTATGGCACAGCCTGGATATGACCTCTACTTTATGAATGTCATGGCAGGTCCAGATCCTGATCGCTCATGGAACATAACTGATGAACCTACTCAAGCATGGATTAGAAAAACTTGGAACGAAAAAGATATCGACCCAAGATTGCCTTATCTAAATAATTAAGGACGGCCCATCTTTGCAAAGATGGCATCGAAGAATTTAGCGAATTTTAGTGATTGATCCATCGGCATCAACCAATCGTTTCCACCACGAACAACGCGAGCAAAAGCATCAGACATTAATTGATATGGATCGCAGGCATCGAAGCGTTCAACGCGAGCCTTTCCATCAACGGTAATTTCTAGAGTGCTTGGAGAGTTGTGGGAGTTGAAAGAGTCACTGCCACCGGTACGAAGTTCGCCCTTTGTTCCCTCAATAATGAACCAATGGGTTACGAGAATATTGTCAGATGTAACGGTTTCAGCTTGTGCTCCACCTATTTTGAAATTAACTCTGGTGGTCTCATCAGTTCCACCTTTATGCCAGATAACTTGAACATCAATATCTGAAATTTCTGGAAAGTCCATTGCCCAAAGCGGAGCAACAGTTGAATATGGACCAAGGTCGTAGAGAATTCCACCACCAAGAGCTGGATCTAGTCGGATGTTCTCGGCATCAAGTCCGTCGTAGGTAAAACAAGTTCTGATGCGAGTAATCTCACCAAGTTCGCCAGATTTAACAATTTCTCTAATTCGCTGGCTGCGTGGATGCCAACGGTTCCAACTTGCCTCAACGAATATTCGATTCGTTTCTTCTGAAACTGTAATCGCCTCTTCAACTTCCTTGGCGTTCATGCCAAGTGGTTTCTCGCAGAGAACATGCTTGCCAGCGCGCATGGCCTTGATTGCCCAAGGTAAGTGCAACGAATTTGGAAGCGAGATATAAACGGCTTCAACTTTTGGATCTGCTAGAAGTTCTTCATAGCTTGTGTAAACAATTCCATTTGGCGAGATAGTTAACGCCTTGGTTTTATCACGAGATGCCACTGCATAAATTTCGCTGACATTTGACTTCGATATAGCGGGATAAAGGGC
>WLCY01000069.1 GCA_009705075.1 Actinomycetota bacterium | reverse complement strand
TTTATCGTTTTAAATTTTTGACTTAAAGCAATGGCTAAATATTACTTGGCATGAGGCAGTGTGAGCGCCACCACAAAAAGCAGCACCGCCATTCCTACCGGGAGAATTAATTCAATTTTTCGATGGCGATTTGAGCGTAAATACTTAGTGATCGCAATAACTCCGGTGGCAACAGCCACAAGAACTGCTCCAGTCCGAACTGCCCCAAAGATTCCAAGCAAGGCGCCGAAAACAATAATTACATAAGCCGAAAACCTCAAACGATCAATTACGATTTTCATTAAATTCGTTGAGCCATTTCAACAACATTAGAGAGCAACATTGCGCGCGTCATTGGCCCAACACCACCAGGCATCGGAGCTAGCGCAGATGCAATCTCTGCAACACCGGGATGTACATCCCCTAGTAATCCAGCGCTTGTTCTGGTAATTCCCACATCTAGAACGATTGCTCCGGGCTTGATCATTTCTGCTTTTAGAAAATGGGCACTTCCAATAGCCGCAATAATTATGTCAGCGCGTTTGGTATGAGAAGTTACGTCTAGGGTTTTTGTATGTGTCGTTGTCACTGTTGCATCGCTTCCACGTTGTGAGAGCATCAGCGCAAGCGGACGTCCTACCGTTAATCCACGACCCATAACTACAACTTCTTTTCCAACGGTTGAAAGCGAGTAACGGTCTAACAATTCTAAGATTCCACGTGGCGTGCATGGAAGCGGAGCGCGTTGCCCAATTACTAACTTGCCTAAATTTAATGGATGCAAACCATCTGCATCTTTTTCTGGATCGATACTTTCAAGGAGAAGGTTTGTATTAATCCCTTTCGGAACTGGCAGTTGGACGATATATCCGGTGCACTCTTTACTCTTATTTAAATCTTCAATTGCTGCAAGAACATCGCCCTGACTTGCGGATTCAGGCAGATCGATACGAATTGAATTTATTCCTACTTCGGCGCAATCTTTATGTTTTCCACCAACGTATGAGTGTGAACCTGGATCTTCGCCAACCAGAATAGTTCCGAGGCCTGGTTTAATCTTCAGCGTTGAAACTATTTGGCGCAATTCTTCCTTGATAATTGCCGCAGTGGCTTTACCATCAAGAATCATTGAACTCATATTGCAATCCTACCGAGAAGCCTTAAGCATGTGAAAAATGACGAACTCCAGTGAAGAACATAGCTATTCCCGCGCTATTAGCGGCTTCAATAACTTCGGCATCACGCACGCTTCCGCCAGGCGCCACTACTGCCGAGATTCCTGCTGCAATGAGAATTTGAAGGCCATCGGCAAATGGAAAGAATGCATCACTCGCAGCAACAGATCCACTGGCACGTTCTCCTGAACGTTCAACCGCTAACTTTGCGCTATCTACTCGGTTCACTTGGCCCATGCCAACCCCAACTGATGCACCGTTTTTCGCCAATAAAATTGCATTGCTCTTGACCGCCCGAACACTGCGCCAAGCAAACTCAAGATCTCGCATAACTTCCGCACTCACTTTTCCACCAGAAACTTGCTGCCAGTCTGAAGAGTTATCGCCTTTCGCATCAATTAAATCCATATCTTGAATCAGAATTCCACCTGATATTGGACGCAATTCTTCGAGTGCAATTTTGTAGCCAGAAATTTCTAAAATCCGAATTGATGGCTTCTTTGAAAGTATTTCGAGTGCACCAGTTTCATATCCGGGAGCAACTACAACCTCGGTAAAAATCTCACTTAACGCAATTGCCATCGCCATTGATACTGGGCGATTTGCGGCGACAACTCCCCCAAATGCTGAAACCGGATCGCAAGCATGTGCCGCAGCGTATGCCTGAGAAATTTCTTCTGAAATTGCGATCCCACAAGGATTTGCATGCTTAATGATTGCAACACATGGTTCGTCATGGTCATATGCGGCACGTAACGCGGCATCAGCATCTGTGTAATTATTAAATGACATCTCTTTGCCATGTAGTTGTTTAGCGCTACTGATGCCTACAGAGTTTGTGCCGTCAAAATAAACGCTGGCTGCTTGATGTGGGTTTTCACCGTATCTAAGATCTGCGATCTTCTTCCAAACTTTTGCTCGCCAATCGTTTTGATTTAACTCACCAGCTAGCCATTCAGAAATCGCGATGTCATACTCGGCCGTCTTGCGGAAGGTAGCCATCGCTAAATTTTGACGCTCTTGCAATGTAAATCCGCCGCTATCCAGCGCTGTATTTAGTAATTCGTATTGAGATGGGTCTGAAATCACTGCAACCGAGTTGTGATTTTTTGCGGCGCCTCGCAACATACTTGGCCCACCAATATCAATCTGTTCAATGCACTCTTCATATTTTGCACCACTTGAAATTGTCTGCGTGAATGGATAAAGATTAATAATAATTAAATCAAAAGGCTCGATCTCTTGGGCTGCTAATTGTGATAAATGTTCTGAATTACTTTGGTCAGCCAGAATTCCACCATGGATTCTTGGGTGAAGGGTCTTAACGCGCCCACCAAGCATCTCTGGAAAACCGGTGTACTCCTCAACTGGAATAACACTCACTCCTGCTTCACGTAAGGTTTTAGCGGTTGATCCCGTGGATAAGATTTCTATGCCGTGTTTTTCCAAGTTTTTCCCAAGTTCAATTAGGCCAACCTTGTCGTAAACGCTGATCAGCGCCCGTGATATTTTCTTTCGATTCATTAAATCCGCCTTGGAATTCCATTAGCAACAAGATTTTGTAGCGTCTCAACGATGAGCACCCGCTCCACAATCTTAATGCGTTCGTGCAGGCTCGCCTCATTATCTTCTGGCCTGATTAAAACTTCTTTCTGCGCAATTATCTCTCCAGTATCAACTCCCGCATCTACCCAGTGAACGCTCGAGCCAGTTTTAGTTGCACCTGCTGCCAAGGCATCTCTAACTCCGTGAGCACCTGGAAAATTTGGAAGCAGAGCTGGATGAGTGTTTATAGTCGGAAATCTAACTACAAATTTTTCACTCAGAATTCGCATGAAACCCACACTCACAACTAAATCTGGATTTAGTCTTAAAACATAATCAAATAACTCAGTATCCCAAGAACTGCGGTCACTTGAAATTGGTAAATACTTCGCCAAAATACCCGCATCAGTGGCGCGCTTGAGTGATAGCGATTCTCTGTCGGAGATTAGCGCCAATATTTCTACATCCAAGAGCCCTTCAGCCTTTGAATCAATAATTGCTTGGGCGAGTGAACCGCTCCCTGAGGCCAGCAGAACAATACGCATTTACAACTCACTCTTATGTGCTTTTGCTACTTTGATTAGCTTGGGAATATATAGCCCGATCACTACGGTAATTAATTGCACTCCCATAAATACTGCGGACAAATACCACCAAGCTATTCCTACCGGACTCATATCATGAGTCAGTAATTTCCCACTTGCGAAATAGGAGATCGGAATTAACAGAAGAATCGGCGGAATTACTGATGCAATTATCTGGTTTTGTCGCACTTTAAAGCTGTCAAAGCTCCGAAAGATGGCTAATTGATTTAGCAGAACAATTAAAAGCGCTGCAATCAATGAGAGAAGCAGAAGCGGATGTTCCGATGTAGGGAGAGCTCCCAATATTGGGATCGCCGGAAGTGAACTAACATCGATATTTGTTGGCGAAATATGAGTTCCAAGCCCTAAAGAAAATCCAGTTCCGAAAAGATATGAGATTCCAGCCAGTGCAATATTTGGTAGATAGAGTAATTGTAAAAGTGTAAAGAGCAAGCCACCCATAATTCCGGGTTGAATAACGACAGCTAGAGATTTAACAATTTGGAAATGCAGTATGAGTGATATGGCTATAACAATCATCGTCAGGCCAAATAGCGTCAAAAATGAATATGTGATTAATCTGAACCGAGCGAAGAATGAGGCTTGATAATCAATGGTTGCACTTAACGAAATAACCAGAATAAAGATTGGAGTGAGGACAATATTCGGTTTGATATTTTCACTCTGCGCGAGAACCGCTGCAAGTGTTGCAATGGCTGTGTACCAAAGAACTATGAAAGATCTTGCTCCACGTGGATTGTTTAGGAAATCACTCGCCCGGCGAAACCCACTTCGTACTGCTAACCACGGAAATATCAAAGCACCGATTGGCAAAAAAGTTAGCGCCCCGGTTGAGAAGGCAGAAGTCAGGGCTAATTTGAAGGGAACTAAGTGGCTACCTAGCCACATCCAAATAGCCGCGCGAATCGGATCAGATGTATTTCCACTTGTACTTCCTGCTGTAGACCAAGCGAATAGCGCAATAAAACTAAGCGGCAATAAGGTTAAAGCCACACTTCGCAGCGCCTGTTGAAAAGTAACCAGCAGGATGCGGCCCAAGTTAGTTAACCTTTTTTATTATTTAAAATAGTGCGCATCAACTGCGCTGCTTCACTTGGTGTTTTACCGACGCTAACTCCAACAGCTTCTAGTGCGCTCTGCTTTGCGGCAGCAGTTCCAGATGAACCAGAGACAATTGCACCAGCATGTCCCATGGTTTTGCCTTCTGGAGCAGTGAATCCTGCAACATAACCGACTACTGGCTTAGTTACATATTCTGCAATAAATGCAGCTGCGCGTTCTTCTGCATCACCACCGATTTCACCAATCATTACGATGGCATCGGTATCTGGATCATCTTGAAATGCGCGTAAGCAATCTATATGTGTAGTCCCAATTATTGGATCTCCACCGATTCCTACCGCGGTACTTATTCCAAAATCACGTAATTCATACATCATTTGATAGGTCAAAGTTCCAGATTTAGAAACGAGGCCAATTCGACC
>WLCY01000068.1 GCA_009705075.1 Actinomycetota bacterium | reverse complement strand
GCTCGTGCGCTATTAAAGGAGAGTCAGATTTTAATTCTTGATGAGCCGACCGCCTCGGTCGATGATGTCAGCGAAAATGTGATTGCAAATATCTTGGCAGAAAAGGCCGAGCAGGGTGTTCTCGTATTGCTTATTACCCACCGCACACAGATGATTTCTGGGGCAAGTAGCGTCACGGATATGGTGAAGTTGAAATGAAGAATTTACTTACTTTATTGAAACCAAATTGGAAACAATTAGCACTTGGTGGATTTCTAGGTGGACTCTCTCTAGGCGCTGCAGTTGGCTTACTCGCAGCAAGTGCTTGGTTAATTTCGATGGCTTCAACAAGACCTCCGATCTTAGTTTTAGAAGTTGCAATAGTCGCCGTTCGATTCTTCGGTCTCTCTCGTGGAACGCTAAAATATGCCGCACGGATTGTGGAACATGATGCAGCTCTTAAAATTCAAACTACCCTGCGAATAAAAGTGTACGAAGAGATTTCAAAATTCCTGCCATCTACTTTCGTGAAACTTAATCGAGGAAATCTACTTTCCCAGATAATAAGTGA
This sequence comes from Actinomycetota bacterium, assembly GCA_009705075.1. Taxonomy (GTDB): domain Bacteria; phylum Actinomycetota; class Actinomycetes; order Nanopelagicales; family Nanopelagicaceae; genus AAA044-D11. The sequence continues at coordinate 4,255 of WLCY01000068.1, read as the reverse complement.
TGTAGAACTTGTTCAGGATCTTTGGCTTCGAGTATTCATGCCTTGGTTAAATGCACTAATTGCTGGTGTGAGTGGCCTCGGAATCATCTATTACTTATTACCGAACGCCGGAAGTGCCTTGTCACTTCTCTTCCTAGCCTCGATTTTCTTAATTCCAATTCTTGCCTCGGTAAGTTCGGTGCCGCAGAATGAACGTGAGCATGAAGCCGAACTTTTCTCGCAGGTTATGCAGGTTGCCGAAAGTGCAAACGAAGCACTTGTCTTTAACTTTAAGGGTGATTTATTGATCGAAATGGATATCGCGCAAGATGGGATAGCAATTGCGCAAGAGAGAAACGCCAGACGAGCCGGGTATTCAAGCGCTTTACATATTCTTATCCTGGGCGCAGCATCAATTTCGGCTCTGTATTTTGCGGCGCAAGGCTTTCTAGATAATGAGCTCGCTGGGGTAAATGTTGCAGTCATTGCGCTCCTGCCGCTTGTAATCTTTGAAGGCATCGCAACTTTGCCAACTGCTTTTTCTCAGCTCTCCAAAATAATGGAGGCGGCAAAGAATCTTGCGCCTTATCTTGAGAAAACAGAGCTAGAAATTCCTGCGATAGTTTCGAAATCACTCACCCAAGAAGTAACCATAAATTTTCGAAATATGAATCCGATAATCACAGGCGCTAATTGCGCCCCACTTACTGCAACTGTTGAACCAGGTGAAGTTTTAATCATCATGGGTAAATCTGGATCAGGAAAGTCATCGCTGATTAATTCACTGCTTGGATTTACTGAATTTACTGGAAGTATTGATATCAATGGCGAATCCTTGGCTCCTAAACACGAAGCGCTATTCTCTGTTTTATTGCAAGATGACTTTCTATTTGCCACTTCAATTCGTGAAAACATCAAAATTGGAAATCCCGAAGCGACAGATCGGGAAATTCAAGATGCACTCGAAATAGTCGAGCTCAGTGAATTGGTAAGTAAATTGCCAAATGGATTAGATACTCATGTAGGTCCACTTGGTTATAACTTTTCAGGTGGCGAGAAACAACGTATGAAACTTGCAAGATTGTTGCTTAGGAGCACTCCGGTATTTGTACTAGATGAACCATTTGAATTTTTAGATACTGCTCAAGTAGCACGTATCTCCAAAAGAATTGCAGAATTATTGGCCAGTAAGACGGTGATAATAGTTTCGCACCTTGAATTAGATATTTCGGCGAAGGTAATAACTCTGGTTAATTCGCCTAATTAATGGAGCCCCCCGTCAGGATTGAACTGACGACCTACGCATTACAAGTGCGTTGCTCTACCACTGAGCTAGGGAGGCGTGTTGCAGGGGTAATTATGACACGCAAAAAGCAGTGCTTTGAACCTGTTAATTACGCGGGCAAAATCAGAGTATCTTCGGCAAATGCGCCTTGGAGTCTTGGATGTCGGATCAAATACCATCCATTTACAGGTCGTTGACACACACCCTGGCGCCAGGCCAAATCCAACCTTTAACCACAAGGAAGAACTTCGTTTAACAGAGTATTTGACTGAAGAAAATAAAATTTCAGAAGAAGGTATTACCGCGCTTCGCTTAGCCATCAAAAACGCAGTTGCGCACTCTAAGAACGTTAAAACCGAAGAGCTACTGCCCTTCGCTACCTCAGCACTTCGTGAAGCTGCAAATGGCGCAGAAATAATTGCCGCGATCAATAAGGATTACGAAATTGACTTACAAGTTCTAACTGGTGAAGAAGAAGCAAAGTTAACTTTTCTTGCAGCGCGCAGATGGTTTGGTTGGTCTAGTGGCCGGCTGCTCGTCATTGATATCGGTGGTGGATCTCTAGAAATCGCATCGGGAATTGATGAATCACCTGAAGTCGCTGTGACTCTTCCATTAGGTGCATCTCGTTTAACCAAGAACCACTTGCAAGGAGATCCCTTCACTTCAAAGAGCATACGTGCCCTTCGAGATTACATTGAATCTCAACTTGAATCAGTTCTTCCAACATTGGTGCGCCACGAAGAATCTGACCGCGCAATTGCAACTAGTAAAACTCTTAGAACCTTAGCCAGACTTTGTGGCGATTGGTATAGCGGCAATGGAAAGACAATCACCATTGATGCCATACGTAAAATTTCCACTCGGCTGGCTGAAATGGATTCTGAAGAACGCACTAAATTGCCTGGAGTTTCGGCGAACCGAGCACGTCAAATTGTTGCTGGTGCATTTGTGACTGAAAGCGTTATGCGAAACCTAGATTTGGATAAGTTAGAAATCTGTCCTTGGGCGCTGCGCGAAGGAATCGTCTTAAAGTATCTGGATTGGACTGAGCACTAAATTAAACGGTTGGAGCTTGGATAACATCTATTTGCAGAACCTTCTTCTTGCCCAAGTAAATCACCCAAGCATCTCCAGGCTTCAATTTATTTTCTGGCAGATCAATGTCAGATTTCTTACTTACTTTCTCTAGCGCTCTTGGTAACACCGGGTTATGGCTGCAAAGTAGAATCGTTTCACCTGTTTTTCTCGCGCTATCTGCAAGCTCCTTCGCGTAATCCAAGGATTTATCTTTATTTTTCTCAAAGGTGTACTCACTCAATTTGCTAGTAATTACTGGATCGATATTCAGTGATCTTGTCATTCCGATTACTGTGTCATAGCAACGAACAGCATCTGAAGTGTGGATTTGTGAAATCCCAAAAACTTGATAAATCGCATGCATGCGCTTTGCCTGAAGTTGTCCTAAATTATCTAGCGGGCGATCTTCATCTCCGCTCTGCCATTCACTACGCGCAAGTGCCTTCGCGTGGCGCAACATAATTAATTTTGGTGCTTGATATGGCGAATCAATAAAAACATCTAAGATTTCTCTATCGGTGTCCCGAGTCAATTTCGTGCGAGCAGAGTCAATCTCGTGCCATTCAAGCAAATCTGCTTCGCTATTTGCCTGGAAATCTTTGCTGGTTGATAGCGCTTTGGCAGCCCAATAACTAACTTTTTTCAAGCCATCTATTGATTGGTATTCGACATCACCTAGGTACGGTCCGATCTCAATATCTAGCCCAGTTTCTTCCATAATTTCACGATAAGCACAAGAAATAAGTTCTTCGCCGGAATCCAATTTACCTTTTGGAAAGGACCAGTCGTCATATCTTGGTCGATGAATAATCGCTAATTCAATCTTTGAATCGGCGGTTTCGCGCCATACAACACCACCGGCAGCAAGAATCATTTCACTCATCCTCTGGCTCGATACCAAGTTATAACTTGCTGATGCAGATCAATCAATTGTTCTCCTGACGAACTTGTTGTAACCCGATCCCAATTTCCAGAAAGATTCATGTGCCAACTAGATGTTGTCGGAGCAAGATAGCTATCAAGTGCCCGCATCAACATTCGCTTATGGTCGGTCTGATTTATCTTCACCATACTCTCAACGCGGCGATCAAGATTTCGGTGCATCAAATCTGCACTTCCAATCCAAAGTTCATTTTCGCCACCATTTACAAAGTGGAAAATTCTTGAATGCTCCAAGAAGCGACCGAGAATCGAAATCACTTTAATATTCTCCGAAAGCCCAGGGACGCCAGCACGGATCGCACAGATTCCTCGCACTACCAATTCGATCTCTACTCCTGCTGCCGATGCTTTATAAAGCAAATCGATAAATTCTTCATCCATTATGGAATTTAGCTTTATTCGAATTCCCGCTGGCTTACCTGCTTTTCTATTATCAATCTCGCGTTGTATCCGCTCTAATAACCCACTTCGCAAAGTACGTGGCGCAACCAATAGACGTTCAAATGAAGTTTGTGGTGCAAAGCCAGAGAGCTGATTGAAGAGTTTATTTACATCATCTCCCAACACTGGATCAGAACTTAGAATTCCAAAATCTTCATAAATGCGTGCGGTTTTAGGGTTGTAGTTTCCAGTTCCCATATGAACATAGCGTCGGATTACGCCAGATTCTTGGCGTACTACGAGTGAAAGTTTTGCATGTGTTTTGAAACCAACCAGACCATAAACGACATGAACGCCGGCATCTTCTAGTTTTCTAGCCCAGCGCACATTCGCCTGCTCATCAAATCTGGCTCGAATTTCAATTACAGCAAGTACTTGCTTCCCGGCTTCAGCCGCTTCAATAAGAGCTTCAATAATTGGCGAATCGCCAGAGGTCCGATAAAGCGTCTGTTTAATAGCCAAAACATGGGGGTCAGTTGCGGCAGATTCGATAAAGCGCACAACAGATGAGTTAAACGATTCATATGG
>WLCY01000067.1 GCA_009705075.1 Actinomycetota bacterium | reverse complement strand
GCAAGTTAGAGATTGTTTCCTGTCCATCTTGTGGCCGTGCCCAAGTAGATGTTTATACCTTGGCCGAGAAAGTTCAAGCCGGCTTGCAAGGAATGACGGTTCCACTTCGCGTGGCTGTAATGGGCTGCGTAGTTAACGGTCCGGGTGAAGCGCGAGAAGCAGATCTTGGGGTTGCATCAGGAAATGGAAAGGGACAGATTTTTGTTAAGGGCCAAGTAATCAAAACTGTTCCAGAGAGCCAGATTGTTGAAACCCTCATCGAGGAAGCAATGAGATTAGCCGATGAAATGGAAGCTGCAGGCGTTGAAAGCGGAACGCCAACCGTAACTACTAAATAAATTCGGTAAGGTAAGCCCATGTTAAAAATGTCTACCTTGCTGCTGCGCACCCTTCGTGATGATCCAGCAGATGCTGAGGTAGCAAGCCATCGCCTCTTAGTTCGCGCTGGATATGTGCGTCGTATTGCCGCCGGTGTTTACTCGTGGTTGCCTCTTGGCTACATCACATATCGAAATATCGAACGCGTCATTCGTGAAGAGATGGATGCTGCAGGGTTTCAGGAAGTTCACTTTCCAGCGCTCTTGCCTCGCGAGCCATATGAAAAAACAAATCGTTGGGAAGAGTACGGCTCCGATCTCTTTAGATTGAAAGATCGCAGAGGAAATGATTATTTGCTGGGTCCTACCCATGAAGAGATGTTTACGCTTATGGTCAAAGGCGAATACTCCTCATACAAAGATCTGCCGCTTTCGATCTACCAAATCCAAACAAAATTCCGCGATGAGACCAGACCACGCAGTGGAATTATTCGCGGCCGGGAATTTGTAATGAAAGATTCTTACTCATTCGATATTGATGATGCCGGCTTGATTGCTTCTTACAATAAACATCGCGAAGCCTATGTAAAGACCTTTGATCGCCTTGGACTTAAATACAACATAGTTTCAGCAGTATCTGGCGCAATGGGTGGCTCTGGCTCTGAAGAGTTCTTGGCGCCTTGCGAAACTGGCGAGGATACTTATGTGCTCTGTAACAAATGTGGATATGCCGCAAATGTTGAAGCAATGGTTACGAAAGTTGCACCTTATTCTGGTGCAGCCCCGGCAGCAATGGATGAATTCGATTCACCAAATACCCCAACTATTGATTCACTCGTTGACTTATTAAATTCAAAATTTGGTCCAGGACATAAAGCTTCAGATACCTTAAAGAATGTACTTTTGATGGCTGATGAGAAAGCGATTTCAGTCTTAGTTCCTGGCGATCGAGAAGTCGATCTAAAGCGCTTGCAAGCAAATTTGCCAGGCGTGCAAGAGTTAAGATTATTTGAAGATGGTGACTTCGCAAAATATCCAGCGCTAGTAAAAGGATATGTCGGACCGCAAGATGCGAAGAAACTTGGCGTTACGGTTTATGCCGATCCAAGAATTGTTCCTGGCTCACATTGGATAACCGGGGCTAATAAGAAAGATACTCATGTTCGCTTTGTAACCAATGGTCGCGACTTTGAAGTAGAAAAATATCTAGAAGCGGCTGAAGTACGGGCAGGGGATATGTGTCCAAAATGTGAAACCCCGGTCGTAATCGATCGCGCAATTGAAATTGGCCATATCTTCCAACTCGGACGCAAATATGCTCAAGCCCTTGATTTAACAGTGTTAGATCAGAATGGAAAATCTCAAGTTGTAACAATGGGCTCATATGGAATTGGTGTATCGCGCGCTGTTGCTGCAATTGCTGAGCAGACATATGATGAGATTGGGCTTAATTGGCCTCGCGAAATTGCACCTGCTGATATTCATATTGTTGCTACAGGCAAAGAGGATGAAGTATTTAAAGCAGCGCTCACCTTGGCAGAAGATTTAGAAGAGAAGGGCTTGCGTGTCATGTTTGATGATCGCCGCGAGGCAAGTGCTGGAGTGAAATTCAAAGATGCTGAACTAATTGGCATCCCATTTATTGTTATTGTCGGCAAAGCCCTTTCAGAAGGAAAAGTTGAATTCCGAACCCGTAGCTCTGGTGAAAAAACTGAAATTGAATTACTAAAGGCCGTAACAGAAATAACCTCGAAGGTTCTTAATTCATAATTAGATGGGAATTGAGACTGTAATCTTCCTGGTCATTGCCGCAGGTTTTGCCGGGTTTGTTGATGCGGTTGCTGGTGGTGGCGGGCTAATTCAACTTCCAGCGCTCTTAATCGGGCTATCCGAAAAGCCGATTCCCATGATTCTTGGAACCAATAAAGTAATTTCAATTTTCGGAACTTCTTCTGCTGCAGCAAATTATTTCCGCAGCGTTAAACCAGATCTAAAACTAACTTCTTACATGGCGCTACCCGCCTTTGTTGGTTCAATGGCAGGTGCCCGACTTGCGAGTTCATTCCCAACCTCGGTTTTTAGACCGTTAATCATTGTTTTATTGATAAGCGTTGCGATTTACACCTGGCGCAAACCCGAACTTGGAATTACCGAAGCACTTCGCTTCACTGATCGTCGCCGCCATCAAATTGTTGTTGGCCTTGGGCTAACTATCGGTTTCTACGATGGCATCTTTGGACCTGGTACCGGAACCTTCCTAGTCTTTCTTCTCGTTGGTTTAGTTGGATATGCATTTTTAAAGGCTTCCGCTACGGCGAAGCTAGTGAATATCGCGACTAACTTGGGTGCCATCATCTCCTTCCAGTTAACAGGACATATCTGGTGGAAACTCGGCTTTGCCCTTGCAGTAGCAAATGTTTGCGGCGCTATCTTTGGTTCAAGGTTGGCAATACGTGGCGGTTCACCATTGGTTCGAAAAGTTTTCCTCGTAGTGACGACAATTCTGATTGCAAAAGTGGGTTATGATTGGCTCGCTAACTAAAACTTAATACAGGAAAGGCAGAATGAAATGCCATTGAACGAGGAAATAAGCGCCGCAATCAGGCCAATAATTGAAGCATCTGGAAATTACTTAGAAGAGCTCACAATTACCACCGCTGGAAAAGTAAAAATCCTTACGGTAATTGTTGATAGCGATTCCCATTTAAATTTAGATCAAGTTACCGCCGTTACCAAAGAGATTTCAGAAACCATCGAGGCGCTTCCTGTGCTGGGCGATAGCACATTCACACTGGAAGTATCTTCACCAGGGCTAGATCGACCACTCACAAAACCTCGCCACTGGCGCAAAAATCTCAACCGGCTTGCAAAGGTAACTATGCAAAGCGGCTCAGTAATTGAAGGTCGGATCGGCGAAGCCACAGAATCAACTGTGCTTGTTGGAGACGAAAAGGTTTCCTTTGAAGATATCAAGCGTGCTGTCTTAGAGATTGAATTCAAATGAGCGTAGATGTAGATGCGCTAATTGCGCTAACAATTGAACGAGAGATTCCGCTAGAAAAAATGATTAGCGCAATCGAAAATGCGGTAACAGAAGCCTATGTCGCTCTCGAAGATGCAAAGCCACAAGGGCGCGCAGTTTTAAACCGTGTTGATGGTGAAATTTTAATTCACGTGCCACAATTTAACGAAGAGGGCATCTACACCGAAACAATTACCCATATGCCTGAAGGCTTTGAGCAAGTGATTAAATCAATTACTCGCAAAGAGATTAAACAGCGCATGCGGGCGGCCAAAGATGCAGATGTTGTTGAAGAGTTTTCGGCAAATGTTGGTGATGTTATTTCCGGAGTAATTCAGCAGGGTCGAGATTCAACAATTGTTTATGTTGACCTGGGCCGCGTTGAAGGAAAAATCCCACCAAATGAGCAGGTCCCAACTGAGAGCTATGTTCACGGTCAACGGATTAAGTGTTTTGTGGTTGAAGTTAAACAAGGGTTAAAGGGTCCAGAAGTTACGCTCTCCAGAACTCATCCACTTCTTGTGAAAACTCTTTTCACTCTAGAAGTTCCTGAAATAAAAGATGGCATAGTTGAAATTGTTGGAATCTCGCGTGAACCAGGATTTAGAAGCAAAGTATCTGTGAGATCTCATCGCGCAGGAGTTAGTCCTAAGGGCGCACTTATTGGTCCAGTTGGCGCTCGTGCAAAAGCTGTTATGGATGAGTTAAATGGCGAGAAGATTGACATCGTGGATTACTCAGAAAATCCAGCCGTATATGTAGCTAACGCACTTGCGCCTGCAAAAGTTTCAAGTTGTGAAGTAGTAGATCTTGAAAGTAAATCTGCCAAGGTAATCGTTCCTGATTATCAACTCTCACTTGCCATCGGTAAAGATGGACAGAATGCTCGCCTTGCTGCACGGCTGACAGGTTGGCGGATTGATATCCATCCGGATAATCCGGTGGAGCGAATCCAAAAGCCGAAGCCAGAAGTTGTAGAAGAGCTAGAAGTAGAGGGTGAATTTCCCGCATAAATTCAGGCCAGATGGTTGGGGATTGGGAACATCCGATTTTCACGAGTAAGGTTGGCCCCTGATAGTTTAAAAATGCGAGGGATAAGAGATGCCGATTCCGATTCGGAGCTGCATAGCTTGTCGCAAGCGAGAGAACTTCAGTGAACTACTTCGCGTAGTTCGGGTCGGAAATCAGGTCTTACCTGACGAAGGCCGCCGCAAATTTGGTCGCGGTGCTTGGTTACATCAAAGATGTTTTGATGTCGCTAAGGAGCGCAGATCATTTCAACGGGCCTTTAGAACAGATGAGAATCTTTCGACAGAACCGCTGGAAAAGTATTTAAATAATTAGTTGTAAAGCTAGTTATAAAACTATAAGGAGCGAAAGCTATGTCAAACCCAAATTGGGAAACAAAGTAACCATGAGCACCGCGCGCTCATGATTAAGGCATTAATTTAGGCTCCAATTAAGACGTGGGGCCAAGACAGGAAGGCAACTGTGGCAAAGGTCCGCGTTTACGAATTAGCAAAAGAATTAGGTTTAGAGAGCAAAGAGCTCCTCG
>WLCY01000066.1 GCA_009705075.1 Actinomycetota bacterium | reverse complement strand
GCGACAAGTGATGGTGAACGAATATTTGTTTACAAAGATATGGGACTTGTCTCCCAAGTATTTACTGAAAGCGATCTTGCAACTCTGACCGGAAATTTAGCAATTGGCCATTGTCGTTACAGCACTACCGGATCGAGTACTTGGAATAACGCCCAGCCAACACTTCGTGCAACAAACCACGGCACTCTTGCCCTCGCACATAATGGAAATTTAACTAACACTGGTGATTTAGCTGAAAAACTTGCCAAGTTAATCACTGAGAAAAATGATCACGGGCTGCACGCAACTACTGACACCGAAATTATGACTGCGCTAATCGCAGCGCAAGAAGGTAAGAATTTTGAATCCTCAGCGCTAGAAATTCTTCCGCAACTTAAAGGCGCCTTCTCACTTGTCTTCATGGACGAACACACTTTGTATGCTGCTCGAGATCATCATGGCGTTCGCCCACTTGTAATCGGAAAACTTGAACATGGTTGGGTAGTTGCATCAGAATCTGCAGCGCTAGATATTGTCGGTGCCTCATTTGTTCGGGAAGTCGAACCAGGTGAATTTATTGCAATCGATGAGAATGGGTTGCGCTCACACCATTGGGCAACGCCAGAACCAAAAGGTTGCATCTTCGAATATGTTTATCTTGCCCGCCCCGATACTTCGATTTCAGGTCGCAATGTTCACGCAACTCGTGTTGCAGTTGGCGAACAACTTGCAAAAGAACATCCAGTTGAAGCTGATTTAGTTATCCCAGTTCCCGAATCCGGAACTCCTGCTGCAATTGGATATGCCAAAGCCTCTGGAATTCCATATGGCATGGGGTTAGTAAAAAACTCTTATGTTGGCCGAACTTTTATTCAACCAAGCCAGACAATTCGCCAACTCGGTATTCGCTTGAAGTTAAATCCACTCCGAGAAATCATTGAAGGAAAACGCATCGTCGTGGTCGATGATTCAATTGTTCGCGGCAACACCCAGCGCGCTCTTGTGCGAATGTTGCGTGAAGCCGGCGCCCTTGAAATCCACGTCCGCATATCTTCACCACCAGTTAAATGGCCTTGTTATTACGGTATCGATTTCGCATCGCGTGCCGAACTTATTGCTGCAGGCCTAGAAGTTGAAGAAATTCGCCGGTCTATCGGCGCTGATTCCCTTGGCTATGTTTCAATGGAAGGTCTTGTAGCCGCGACAACAATCACTGAAGACAAATTATGCAACGCCTGTTTTACTGGTAAATATCCAATTCAAGTTCCAACCGATCTTTCAGCTGGTAAGAATTTATTAGAAGTTGTGAATCGCTTCGAATGACTAGTACTTATAGCAAAGCAGGCGTAGATATTGATGCTGGCGATCTTGCAGTGCAATTAATGAAGGAACATCTAGCAAAAGCTCGTCGCCCAGAAGTTGTAGGAGACATTGGTGGTTTTGCTGGGCTATTTGATGTCAGCGCACTTAAGAAATTTAATCGGCCACTTCTTGCAACTTCAACTGATGGCGTTGGAACAAAAACTGAAATCGCCAGACTACTTGGAAAATATGACACTATCGGTGAAGACTTAGTTGCAATGGTTGTTGATGATTTAGTTGTATGTGGCGCCGAACCACTCTTTATGACCGACTACATTGCAGTTGGAAAAGTTTTCCCTGAGCGAATCGCCGAAATAGTTTCTGGTATAGCGCGAGGTTGTGCCAAAGCGGGAACCGCTCTTGTCGGTGGCGAAACAGCAGAACACCCTGGCTTATTAGCTGAAGATGAATTTGATATTGCTGGCGCCGCAACGGGTGCGGTCGAATATGAAAAACTGCTTGGCTCCGAAAAAGTAAAAGCCGGTGATGTAATCATCGCGATGCCAGCAAGTGGTATTCACGCAAATGGTTTCTCACTCGTTCGCCACATCTTGCAGACAAAGAATTTGAATTTGGATTCAACACCGCAAGAATTTGCTAAAACGCTAGGCGAAGTTCTCCTAACTCCAACCGAAATTTATTCACTCGATTGCCTAGCCTTAATTAATGGCATCAAAGAAGATTTGCACGCATTTACACACATCACAGGTGGAGGCATCAGCGAAAATACCGCTCGCGTTATTCCTGCCGGACTCAAAGCAATCTATGACAGATCAACTTGGGCGCTACCAATCGAGATGGCCTACTTGGCTCAAATTGGGGCCGTTCCACAGGCTGACATGGAGCGGACCTGGAACTGTGGCATCGGAATGGCGGCAATTGTTGCCCCAGAGGCCGCTGATCTCACCATTCGAAGCCTTGCCGCACGGGGAATGAAGGCCTGGGCTGCTGGCGTTATAGCTTCTGAGCCAGGAAATCCCGTTGGAAGTGCTGCGTTGGAAGCCACCTTCAAGGCGCGATAACCTTCGGCTCTGAAGAACTCATAACTTATATAGCGATAAGGAGGTCACGCGCATGGGGCGAGGCCGACAAAAAGCAAAAGCCACACGAGTAGCTCGTGATTTGAAATATTCGAATACCGAAATGGATTTAGAGCGACTTTCTAAAGAACTCCACGGTGAAGTTTCACCCGAGCAAAACGAAAATGACGACGATCCATTTGCCGAGGGCAATTACATCGCACGTGCCTAAGTTTGTTGTGACAGCATAAAAATGCGCCCAACACCTTACGTAGCATCACTTCGAATCTACGAACCTATTTCTGCATTCTCTCCTGCCGAAGCACTTCGATGGGAATCAATTCCAATTACATCAGGTACCAGCAGGGATGAACAGTCACGCGCACTTAGACGAGCCATAGTTACCGAACCACCTGCACTCAAACCAGACGGTGCACATATTTTGGAATGGGAAGGTAAGCGATACATCTGCCCTTGGTCAACGGCAGCACGAGTTTGGGCAGCGCTAGATCAATTTAAAGATTCAGTTCCGTTGCCGGTATCAAAATTCTTTATTCCGGAAAATATTGAAGAAGCAATAAACATAAATTCTGAAAACCTCGAAGATAAAGTTCCACACATTATTACCGAAACTTGGATGGTGCCACCACGATGGTTCTCACTCTTCCAGCCAGAAGATCGCTTGCGCGGCCAATCTGATGATGGTCCATTTACAATTATGCGAACTTCAATTGCAAATGCCAAAGCACGCTGCACCTTTACTCACGATTCTGTTGTCTCTGCATTTGGAAACGGTCCAATCGAAGAAGAGATTGCAGATCTTCTTGAATGGATGGAACTATTTCATCCCGAATCAATAGTTGAAGTTGATTACGGTGGCCTAGCCGGATACCTAGAAAAAATACTTATAAGCGAGGGCGAAGAAGGTCTCGATGCCGATACTTCAATCGAAGACATTCAACTCTCCTTGGCAGGGCTTTCTACTGGCGATGGCGCAAAAGCGGGCGTGGGATATGAGCGCTTAATTTCAAGGTGGCGCAAGGTTTCTGCCTTCGAAGCTGCAACTTGATTGAGTTAGGATTGCCCAATGATTGGCGAACAGGAAGTTTTATTGACCGCAGCAGAGGTCGCAAAACTTTTTAGAGTTGGGCCGAAGACAATCAACCGTTGGGCCACCGAAGGCAGGCTCACAATTATTAAGACCGCTGGTCGGCATTACCGTTATAAAGAATCGGAAGTAAAATTACTTCTCGAAAGTTTTACAACTAAAGCGAAACCTATTAAGAAAGATGAGCCAACAAAATGAGCGAATCCGATAAAGCCAAGCCAGCTGCCAAGAAAGCTGATGCCCCATTAGATGCGAAAGCAAAGATGCTGGAAGCGCTCGCAAAGAAGCAAGGCAAGCACAACACAGGTGTGCAAGGTGGCCCATCATCAGGTTCAAAAGTAAATGCCGCCGCCGGCGCAAATGCACCAAAGATGTTTCGTCGTAAATCGGGACCATCCGGCTCTGCTGGATAAATAGAATTCAGATCCATGCAGGTTGAATTCATAGAATATTTCCTGCTCTTCGTCGCCACCTTTATTTTTGTTGGTTTGCTTACCCCTTTAATGCGCAAAGTCGCAATCTCAAAGAAGATTTACGATCTACCAAATTCAGCACATAAAACCCACAAAGAACCTGTTCCATATTTGGGTGGCGTAGCGATTATTGTTGGGGTAACAGCAATTTCTTATGCCGCGGCTATTTACAAGGATTTTTCTAAAGCAGATTACTTTCTCTTAACTTCCGTGCTTGCACCTGCAATTATTCTTGGGTTAATTGGCCTCTGGGATGATTTACAAAGTTTGCGGCCTGGCCCAAGACTTGCAATTCAAACAGTCGCAGGAGTTTTCACAGCCTATTTATTGATTTCGCAAGACACCGTTGGAAATCCAACAGGATCAACGTTAATAGACGCATTGATAACGACACTCTGGATTGTTGGAATCTGTAACTCAATCAATTTCTTTGACAATGTCGATGGTGGGGCGGCTGGCACTGTCGCAATTACAGCTATGGCACTCTTCTATCTCACACTTCAGAATGATCAGATATTTATCGCCGCGCTTTCCGCAGTTACAGCAGGAGCAACCATTGGATTTTTACTCTGGAACAAGAGCCCTGCTCGTATATATATGGGGGATGCAGGAGCACTTTTCTTAGGCGTTTTGATTGCAACGCTTACGGTTCGCCTAAAACCTGAAACTGGTTCAACCCTTACTTCATTGGCAATCCCAGTTCTTCTTCTTGCGGTTCCGATTCTCGATACAACCGTTGCAGTAATTTCTCGAATTAGCCGAGGAGTATCGCCACTACAAGGCGGCCATGATCATCTTTCTCATCGCCTAATTCATCGTGGCATCCCAAGAAAAAGGGCGGTATTAATTCTTTGGTCAGGGTCCGCCATTGCTGCAATCCTTAGTATTTCGTTAGCTATGGGGTAAATCAGTGTCGAAAACTTGTATCAATTGCAACGAGAACATCTGCATCGATGTTGT
>WLCY01000065.1 GCA_009705075.1 Actinomycetota bacterium | reverse complement strand
TGTTTAAATCTCTCACCATCTTCTTCGCGGTTCTGGGCGCCAGTCTTACCTTCCCAATTTCCACCATTTGTTTCACGAAGATCAGCGTCAATCTCCATTTTAACTTTTGTTAGATCAACTAAAGCTTGCGCGGTCTGCCTTGCTCGAATCAAATCACTTGCGATGATGCGAGTTGGATTCATGCCTGCTAAAACTTTTGCCGCCTGGCCAACTTGATATAAACCCACTTGGTTTAGTGGAATATCAGAGTGTCCTTGATATCGATTCTCTACATTCCAATCGGTCTGGCCATGTCGCCAGAGAACAATTCGAAGATTTGGCTTATTGCTCATGGGATAAAACTATCTTGCTTCAGAAACCAATAGTGGAATTCTAGGACAGTCATTCCAGAGTCGATCAAGCATGTAATAGTTACGAAGCTCTTGGCTCTGAATATGGACCACGAGATCGGAGTAATCGAGCAAGATCCACTGTCCTTTACCCTCACGTCGAATCGGCTTCTCACCAATGGCGGCCATCGCTTTAAAGACGCCATCTGCGATTGCATCTACTTGTACTTCATTTGAACCCGTAGCAATTAGAAATACTTCAGAGAGAACCATCTGATCCGTCATATCTAAAGCCACAATATCAACGCCAAGTTTCTCTGCGATTGCTTCTGCAGCAACTTGTGCCAAATTGATAACGCTCTTACCTGCTGCCATATAGGCCTCTATCCTTAATATATTTAAGCACTGAAGGAGAGATTGTTTCTGGATTTTTTCCTTTTGCAAAATCTTCTCTGATTTGTGATGCGCTGATTTCGAGAGCATCAATTTCTATCTCTTTGAAACTGGACTTTATTTCTCCTGGGCGTTTTACAACCAGAATTTCAGCTTGTTTTTTAACATCATCGCTCCGCTTCCATTTATGGAAAGTGGTTGCGGCATCAGTGCCAAGAATTAAAGTGAACTCATCCTTTGGGAAGAATGCTCGAAGTGATTGCAAAGTATCGAAGGTATATGTCGCACCTTTTCGAGATGTTTCGATATCAAGAACCATGACTTTTTCTTGTAATTCATCTGATAAATCTTCCAGAGCTTTGCTGCACATTTCGAGGCGTTCACCAGGTGTTGCAATTGGTTTTGTCGGCCGTAGATATGGATCTCCGGTAGGGATCAACATGATTTGATCAAACTTATTAGCGAGAGCTTCAATTACGTGAAGGTGACCAAGATGTGGCGGATCAAAAGTACCGCCGAGAATTCCTACTTTAGAGATGGGATTAATCCCGGTCCATGCGCATTGTTAAGTAAAGAAGTAGCGATAAAACACCAAATGCGAATAAGCCAAAGAAGGCTGGTGGAGCCGCAAGTTCGCGAACGTTTTCAGAATACAAAATCATGGTGGAACTTTACCCCAAAGCCTTGGGTCCGCTTGCAAGCAAAATTTTGAATTCGCTCTCATTTAATACCCGAACCCCAAGCTCTTCAGCCTTCGCCAACTTCGATCCCGCTGCTTCACCCGCAACCAAGAAATCAGTTTTCTTTGAAACTGAAGAAGATGTCTTGCCACCGTGTAGCGCAATTACTTCAGAGACCCCATCACGAGTGAAATCTTCAAGTGAGCCAGTTACAACCAAGGTGAGTCCAGCCAGCGTCTGGGGTTCGGTAGATTCTTTTGCGTTTTCTACTAGTTGGACTCCGGCCTTCTCCCACTTGGAAATAATCTCCTGATGCCAATCAACTGCGAACCATTCGATTATTGATTGTGCAATTACCGCGCCAACACCATCGGTTTCAGATAGTTCTATCTCACTCGCCTTTGATATTGCTGAAATCGAACCAAAGTTCTTTGCGAGGGATTGCGCAGCGGTTGGTCCAACATGTCTAATTGAGAGGGAAACTAAAATACGCCAGAGTGGTTTAGCTTTAGCAGC
Organism: Actinomycetota bacterium; assembly: GCA_009705075.1. GTDB lineage: Bacteria > Actinomycetota > Actinomycetes > Nanopelagicales > Nanopelagicaceae > AAA044-D11. The sequence goes on along the minus strand of WLCY01000065.1, from coordinate 3,019 downwards.
TTCAAGCCCCTTTAGTAACTTCTCAACGTTAAGACCTAGTGAGCCATCTTTCTTTAAAAAGAATTGTGATTTCGCAAGATCTTTCTCAGTCAGAGCAAATAAATCTGATTCGTCCGTAATTAATTTATCTTCCAGTAATGCGTTAGCGGCTTCATAGCCAAGAACGTCAATATCTAGGGCAACTCGTGAGCCAATGTAATAAATGCGTTCGCGTAATTGGGCAGGGCAACTCTGGGTATTTGGGCAGCGAATATCGACATCGCCTTCGGTTATAGCTCGCAATTTACTTCCACAATCCGGACACTTCGTTGGCATAACAAATGGTTTTTCACTGCCATCGCGCTTTGCAATTACCGGCCCTAAAACTTCAGGGATTACATCGCCAGCTTTGCGAATTAAAACAGTGTCGCCGATCAAAATTCCTTTGCGAACAACCTCTTCGGCATTATGCAGAGTTGCATTTGTGACAGTTGAACCCGCAACTTTGACTGGTTCCATGAATGCAAATGGTGTAACTCGACCCGTGCGACCGACACTAACTTTAATGTCGAGAAGTTTTGTCGTGACCTCTTCTGGTGGATATTTGTAGGCAATTGCCCACTTCGGTGCGCGCGCAGTAAAGCCAAGTTCTTCTTGAATTGGAATCTCATTAACTTTAATAACAATGCCATCAATCTCGTGTTCAATGTCATGGCGATGGTCGGCGTAATACGAAACAAATTCACTAACTTCTGCGGCGCTCTTTACAACTTTATATCTTGAGCTGGTCGGTAAACCAAACTTCTTTAGCAATTCATAGGCATCACTTTGTGACGCGAATTCAACTCCTGTTGCGGCGCCGATTCCATGAACGACCATTGAAAGCGGCCGACTTGCGGTTACTCGTGGATCCTTCTGGCGAAGCGAACCTGCAGCAGCATTTCGTGGATTGGCAAAACGTTCTTTGCCAAGTTCTTCTTGAAGATCATTAAACTCATTAAATGCTTCGATAGGGAAGAAAACTTCACCACGCACTTCTAGGACATCAGGCAGATTCTTGCCACTTAACTCATGCGGGATAGTTTTGATGGTGCGGATATTTAAGGTCACATCTTCCCCAGTAATGCCATTGCCGCGGGTTAAGGCTTTAGTTAACTTACCTTTTTCGTAAAGCAAATTGATTGCTAGGCCATCCACCTTGACTTCACAGAGCCAAGTGTTTTTAGTGCTCGTCTTGGCGATTCTTTCAAACCAAGATTGCAATTCGCCTTCATCAAAGACGTTATCCAAGCTGGCCATCTTTTCGATGTGATCAGATTGTTGGAAATGCGTGGCAAATCCCCCGCCAACCAAATCACTTGGTGAATCTTGTAACTTGTATTCGGGATGTGCTGCTTCTAACTTCTTTAATTCGATTAAAAGCGCATCGAATTCACCATCGGAAATTGTTGGTTTATCCTGAGCATAATATTTAAATTGATGGTCCCGAATCTGCTCGCAGAGTTCGACTATGCGATGGCGGATCTCTTGGCTCACGAGCGTTAAATCTATTCGGTACGTGCGACAGTGGCCGAACCGACAACCCGATCGCCATCATAAATAACTAAGCCTTGCCCTGCGGCTAATCCAAAGAGTGGTTCATCTAGGTCAACTTTGATTTCGGTGCCAGTCTGCACATAAGTACAAGCAAGGGGCGAACCATGTGCACGAACTTGGGCGAAGCCACGGTGCTCAGTATTAACAAGAGGTTCTGGGCCACACCAGATTGGTCGGTCGCCAACAATCTTTGTTACTGCAAGAGCTTCATGACTTCCGACAACAACGGTATTTGTTTTAGGTTCAATCTTTAATACATAACGAGGTTCACCGCCCGCTGCGGGAATTGTTATTCCAAGACCGCGACGTTGTCCGATTGTGTAGGTGTACGCACCCTTATGTTCGCCAAGCTTCGTTCCTGATTCATCAACGATTGCGCCAACTTCACTTCCTAAGCGATCGCGCAGCCAGCCAGCATTATCGCCAGATGGAACGAAACAAATATCGTGGCTATCTGGTTTATTTGCAACATAAAGACCACGACGTTTTGCTTCGATTCTAACTTCATCTTTAACGGTATCGCCCAATGGAAAATGTGCACCTGCAAGTTGTTCGGTATTTAAAACTGCTAGTACATATGACTGATCTTTCCCTGGATCCACAGCGCGATGCATTACGCGACCAAGTGGAGTTTCGTGCATCTGCGCATAATGTCCAGTGATTACGCCATCGAATCCCAGCCCTTTTGCGCGATCTAGGACGGCTGCGAATTTAATTTTCTCATTGCAGCGTAAACATGGATTTGGGGTTCGGCCATCTGCATATTCCGATAGAAAGTTTTCAACTACGCCATCATGAAACTCTTCGGCCATATCCCAGATATAAAAGGGGATTCCGATTACATCTGCGGCGCGACGAGCATCGTGTGAATCTTCAATTGTGCAGCAGCCACGAGCACCAGATCTATATTTTTGTGGATTGCTAGAGAGCGCAAGATGCACGCCAATAACTTCATGTCCGGCCTCAACTGCGCGGGCTGCGGCTACGGCAGAATCAACGCCACCGCTCATTGCTGCAATTAACTTCATTAGTTGAGCCCACTAACAACAAATGCGTTTCGTGCACGTTCAACAACGCTGGGCATAACTGCGAGGACTTGGTCAATCTCTGCTTTGGTGTTTGTAGTTCCGATTGATATTCGAAGCGAAGCATCAGCATCGCTCTCACTTAAACCCAGAGCGACTAATACATGACTTGGCCTTGGAACCCCTGCGCTACAAGCAGAACCTGCAGAAGCACTTATGCCTTCTGTATCAAGCAAGAGAAGCAGCGCATCACTTTCAGTACCTGGAAAAGTTGCATTAACAATTCCCGGAAGCGCGGGATCTGAAACTGAATTAATTGAAACATCGGGTACCGCGCTCTTCAGGCCAGAGATAAAGTAATCACGGAGTTCACGAATCTTTTCAAAGTTAGCGCTCATATTTGCAATTGCATATTCAGC
>WLCY01000064.1 GCA_009705075.1 Actinomycetota bacterium | reverse complement strand
TATCAAGAATGTATGTTGCTTGTTCATCTGAGAGCTTATAGGCCTTGATCAGCGCAGCTTTTGCTTCAGGAGCATCTTCGGCGGCACGGATTAACTTAATGACTTTATCGATATCAATAATTGCTTTTAACAAACCATCGACTAGGTTTAAGCGGCTTTCAGCTTTAGCTTTGCGATATTCGGATCTACGGCGAATTACTTCAATTCGATGATCAATAAAGACTTGAAGTAACTCTTTTAGGCCAAGTGTTAGCGGTTTTCCGCCGACAAGTGCTACAGCATTTATCGAGAATTGATCTTCCATCGGGGTTAACTTAAAGAGGTTCTCAAGTACATCTTCAGGCTCGAAGCCATTTTTAAGTTCGACAACTACCTTGGTGCCTTGTTGGCCATCAGATAGATCGACGATGTCTGAGATTCCTTGAATCTTCTTAGCCTTAACTAGGTCGGCAATCTTCTCAACAATCTTCTCCGGACCAATGTTGTATGGCAGTTCGGTAATAACGAGTCCCTGTTTTCTGGCTGTAACTTTCTCCACCGCAACTGTTGCACGAACTTTGAATGAGCCGCGGCCGGATTCATAAGCCTCAGCGATTCCATCTTTGCCAACAATTTCGCCACCTGTAGGGAAATCAGGGGCTGGAACAAATTTCATCAAAGCCTTAAGTGTGGCCTTTGGGTTTTCAATTAAATGTTTTGTCGCGGCAATAACTTCGCCCAAGTTATGGGGAGCCATATTTGTTGCCATACCTACGGCAATTCCAGTCGCACCATTAACAAGCAGATTTGGAAATGCAGCGGGGAGTACTTGTGGTTCAAGTAGTTGGCCATCGTAGTTAGATCCAAAATCAACGGTGTCCTCATCAGATTCGTTGACCATTGCCATCGCAGAAGGAGCAAGACGTGATTCGGTGTATCGCATTGCAGCTGGACCAGAATCTAGGGAGCCAAAGTTTCCATGGCCATCAATAAGCGGAAGTCGCATTGAGAAACTTTGCGCCATACGTACCATCGCATCATAAATAGCGCCATCACCATGTGGGTGCAACTTTCCCATAACTTCACCAACAGCTCGCGCGCATTTAACGTGGCCTTTATCTGGACGAAGTCCCATCTCTGACATCTGGTGCAATATGCGACGTTGTACTGGTTTTAAACCATCGCGGGCATCGGGAAGAGCGCGAGAGTAAATAACTGAATATGCATATTCAAGGAAAGATTCTGACATCTCTTGCGAGACATCGATATCAATAATTCGGCCTGGGTTCTCACCTGGTTTTGGGAGAACAGCTTTTGGAGTTTTTGCCATGGGGCGTATCTTGCCAATGAACTATCTGATTAGTTGGTAGCGACTCGGTTTAATAGAGCGGTCTAGCGCCGACTAGTGCGACACATTTGGCCGCAAGTTCAGCACCAGATTCCAGAGCATCAATAAGTTCGCCATTATTACCCCAGATTGAAATAAATCCTGCAGCAAAGGCATCACCGGCCCCAGTTGTGTTAACTACAGTGGTTTTCTTTGCTTGAACTTGAATTAACTGACCATTTCGAGTTTGCCCTAGCGCTCCGTTAGATCCTCGCTTTATAACAACAGTCTTGACTTGATTAAGTAATTGCGCTGCTGCATCTACCGGATTTTCTTTTCCGGTCAAGAAGTGTGACTCTTCTTCATTCAAGATAATTGTGTCAACAAATTGAAGCCAATCATTCGCCGTACTTACTCCCACTTCCATTAGGACCCCAACAGTTGCAGGATCGAGAATAATAGGAAGCCCTGCGGCCTTAACTGCTTCAACAATTTGAAGAACACCTTCACGAGATTGCGAATTGATTAGCGCATATGCCGAGAGATACACCGCGCTGAATTGTGAGAGATCAGGTAAGTCAGATAGACCAAGACCAGCATTAGCTCCAGAATCTGGAAACATTGTACGTTCGCCTTCACGTCCAACTATTACAACAACAACACCAGTGCCCTTATTCGCAATTATCTGCGAAGAGTGTTCAACGCCATATTTATTCAATTCTGCAATCAGAGTCTGGCCGGCAGAGTCGTCACCTATTCGTGTCACCAGATATGAAGGCGTTTTATTGTGGGCAAGCCAGGTGGCTACATTCGCCGCGGCTCCACCACCTTGGGTAGAAATTTGCGCCCTAGTTTCTAGCCCTTCAACGATTGGGCGATTAAGTAGGACTACCACATCCAACATAATGTCACCGATGCAGAGAATTTTGTTGGCTGACATATTCACCTATAGCGCGCAGGCAATTTCTGCAGCTAGCTTTGAATTAGCCTTGATAATCTCAATATTCACCCGCAGAGATTCACCTTTACTCGTCGTATGGAAATGTTCAAGCAGAAATGGCGTTACATCTTTTCCAGTTACATGGCCTGAAGTTGCAAGTGCCAAACCGCTATCTAATATTTCATTATGTAGTTTTAAATCCATCTGATTCTTAACAGGATTAGCGATGATGATTGCCGTGGTATCTGTATTTAGGTTGTGACGTAGACCCCAGATTCTGGCAATTTCTTCGACTGTTTCAACGCGATGCTCGATGGTAAATCCTGAATCGGTTAGATAAAAACCCGGAAAGTTACTTGTTTTGAAGCCAATCACGGGAATAGCAAGAGTTTCCAGCCGTTCCAAAGTTCCGGCTACATCCAAAATCGATTTAACTCCAGCACAGACAACAATAATTTTGGTATTTGCTAATTCGGTTAAGTCAGCAGATTCGTCATAAAGGTGTCCACGGTGTACTCCACCAAGACCTCCAGTTGCAAAAACATCAATATCCGCAAGATTTGCTATATGTGAAGTGGCAGCAACAGTTGTGGCTGCGCTTTTACCGGTTGCACAAATAATTGCGAGATCTCTAGTTGAGGCTTTAACAATATTGTCATCGTTAGCGATCCGAATTAGTTGGTCAGCTTCTAGCCCAACAAAGATTTCACCATCGATAATTGCAATTGTTGCCGGTATTGCTCCATGGCTCCTGACAATCTCTTCAACTTCGATTGCAACTTCTAGATTCGTTGGCCGAGGTAGACCATGCGAAATAATTGTGGATTCGAGAGCGACAATTGGCCGACCTTGACTCTTTGCCGCGGTAACTTCCTTCGAATATTTAATCACTAGCGCACATTACATCAGGCAATTGCGCCGGCGTTAAACAAAGGTATTCGAATTAGGGCAAGATAGCGCCATGGATCCACGGAATTTGGCTGCGCTATCAAATTCTATATTTGCCGCTCTTGGGGTAGCGGATACGACCAATGAACTTGGAATTGCAGATAATCCAGGCCGGCGGGAATGCTTATTACTTATAGATGGAATGGGCGCTGAACTCATCAAGCAATATGGCAGCCAGTTTTTGATATTTAATGAACTTGAGTTCCTACCGAAATTAGATTCACACTTTCCTTCAACAACCGCGACGAATCTCTCTTCACTCGGCACTGGAACACTTCCTGGAGTTCACGGAATGCTTGGTTACACCGTGCGCGTTCCACGGAGCGGAGAACCAGGGCGCCTGCTGAACTCTCTTAAATGGGATGACCGGGTTGATCCAGTAATCTGGCAGAAAGTCCCTACGCTTTTCGAGCGGGCAACGTCAGAAGGAATTCAGGTTTCACATATCGCCGCCAAGCGATATGAAGGTTCTGGTTTCACTCAAGCAGCACTTCGTGGCGCGCAATACCTTGGCGCTAATCAGATTGCTGAAATTATTGAAAACACCGTCATAGCAATGCAGCCCGCTAAATCTTTCTCCTATGTATACATAAATAACTTAGATGCCGCCGGCCACGATGATGGTGTTGGCTCTGAGAAGTGGTTGCTCGCTCTTTCAATCGTCGCAGATTTGATAACCGGGCTACGAGATCGACTTCCGAAAGGTACAAGGCTCTGGGTTACAGCAGATCACGGAATGATAAATGTGGGCGAAAAAATAATTTTGGGGCAAGATAATAATTTAATGACAAATGTGAATCTAGTTGGCGGCGAACCAAGAGCCCGGCATATCTATGTAACAGCAGGAGCAATTGCAGAAACCGCTGCACTCTGGCGAGAGTCTTTAGGAGCAAAGGCCGAAATTTTCACCAGGGAAGAAGCAATTGCCGCAAATCTCTTCGGCCAAGTTACGTCACTCGATAGCAGTGAACGGATGGGGGATCTAATCGCCATTGCAAAAGAGGAAGTGATTCTTATCGACCCGACCCGGATTAAGGAAGAGAGCAAGATGGTTGGCCACCATGGTGGAATGAACGCGATAGAAGTGGATATTCCTTTGCTAACCCATCAGAATTAAAAAGAGCAAAGAATTCTCTAGCTTCATTTCTGACTACTTAAAATTGAAATCAACATAGCCGAGCCTACGATTAAAATAAATATTCTTAATAGAAGTTGTTAGGTAATTGGAGATTCTTAGATATTTATAGCCTCGAGCATGCACAAAATCAACAATGGCTTCATGCAAAACCCAACGTGCAACTAGTGAGTTCTCACCATAAACCGATAGAAAGAATTCAATATTGAAAATATCATTAGTAAAGAATCCAGCAGATGTAGCAACTAGATTTCCTTCAAGATCGTACACCGAAAAACCTGCAATCCTTTCCCGATCCATCCCATAGAATTTACTTGATATTGTAAGTTCTCTCGAATTAGCCATTAAAACTTTACTTAGTTCTATTGGAATTTGTTCATACTTAAGTTGCTTAACGACCATACCTTTAGCCAATTTACAGTGCAAATTATTGTAGATAGCTTTGTAATCTGCTCGCCGTCTTGCTAATCTTTTTTGATCAATGATGAGCGTGTTTTGACAGATTTTATCCAGATTCAATATTCCAAATCTTCGATCTGTATGTGTCTCAAATATATTATTTTTATAACTTATGGGTAATTTTTTCAGAGAAATACTGTAAACGAGCAGAATAAAAAAGAAAACAACGGCAAAGAGGGG
>WLCY01000063.1 GCA_009705075.1 Actinomycetota bacterium | reverse complement strand
TGTAAGTGCGATTGCGTGAACTGTAAAACTATCTAGCGAACCATCTTCAAGTGGATTTGTTTCGTAACCAACCTTGGCAAGATTTCGAGTCGTAAATTCATCGCTATCTACAATAATCATTGCGCCACGTTGTAACTCTTTAATATTTGCCTTAAGAGCCGCGGGATTCATCGCAACTAAAACATCTGGGGCATCGCCAGGAGTTTGAATGTGGTGGTCTGCGAAATGTAATTGGAATGATGAAACTCCTGGAAGGGTGCCTTGCGGCGCTCGAATTTCCGCTGGAAAGTTTGGAAGCGTTGAGATGTCATTGCCTAAACTTGCGGTGTCCATCGTGAAGCGATCACCAGTTAGTTGCATGCCATCGCCGCTATCTCCGGCAAATCTGATTGTTACTTGATGAAGAGGTATAACGGTTTTAGTCACGCCTCCATCCTTCCACTTTGGGCTGGGAGCGCTAGGGGTTTGAGAAATTATTTACTTTTTAAAGTACACAATTACAATTTTTCGGTGCTAGCACTCTTACGGGGTAGGCTAAAGAGAGATTTTCATCAATAAAGGAGCGCTATGAGCAAAGTTTATTTATTCGTTGAAATAGATCTGAAGCCAGGCATGCGATCTGCTTTTGCAGAACATATAGCAAAGCATGGCGCACATATTCGAACCGAAACTGGTTGTGAGAATTTAGAAATTCTTCTTGATACTAAAGATGATAATCGCGTTTGTGTCTGGGAAGTTTGGACAAACCGCGAGCTATGGGATGCCCATATGGTTAACGATGCTAGTAAAGCCTGGCAGAAAGTTGCTGCGGAGTTTGTTAATGGTGAGAAAATAACAGTCATGGACTTGATGTAGAGAATGGAAGTCGAAGATCGCTCTGTTTTTGAATTAGCAATTGTTCAACCAACAAGAACAGATACATACGGAAACAGCAGTGAACAAGTTATTGATTTCTATTTACCGGAGAAAGTTTCAAAACCACTGATTGTCTTGATTCATGGTGGCTTTTGGCGTCCAGAGTATGACCGTAAACATTTATCACATTTTGCTGAGGCGCTTGCAAATGTCGGATGGCCAGTTGCCCTAATTGAATATCGAAGAATTATTGGAAATCCAGATGCAATGGTGCAGGATGTTTTTACCGCAATCGCAAAGCTAAAAGAAGATTTCGATTCAATTATTTTGGTAGGGCATTCAGCCGGCGGGCACCTTGCACTTTTAGCTGGAAATAAATTCCCGGCTATAGGCATAATTGCGCTGGCACCAATCACGGATTTAGTCCAGGCCGAAGAGTTGGATTTAGATGAAGGTGCAGTCTCAGACTTTTTAGGTGTGCCAGCGAAGATGCGTAGCGATTTAGATCCATGGAATTTACCTGCCCTGGCCATGAAGGTTCTTCTTATTCACGGAAGCGCTGATATCCGCGTTCCAATAGGGTTTTCGAGAGCTTATGTTGAGAAAACAGCAATCGAATCAACGAACTTGTTAGAGCTGCAAGGCGTCGGGCATTTCGAACTGATTGATCCTAGAAGCGCAATTTTTAGCCAAATTTGCCGAGAACTAACTGCTCTGATTTAAAATCAACAGGTAAAGTTTCACTCGTGGCCAAGAAAATAATTGTGCATGCCGGATTTCACAAGACTGGCACAACAGCAATTCAATCCAGCTTCTTTGCCGCTACTAGCGAACTTGAAAAAGCAGGAATTACTTATCCTCATGTTGGCGGAAAAGCCCATCACAAGGCGGTTTATTCGCTTATGGGAAAGACCTGGGGCTGGGAAGATCGTGGTGGGGTCCCCTCCACAGATGAAAAATGGCGTCAATTTCTTAAGAAGATAAAGAAAGCTAAATCAACAGCGCTGATTAGTTCGGAATTCTTATGTGAATTAACCGAAGAACAGATAATTCGATTTAAGAAAGATCTTGGAAATTCCGAAATATCAATCTATTTCACTTTGAGGCCGCTGCTAAAAATAATTCCATCGGCATATCAACAACATTTAAAGATTGGAATCAAGAGCAGTTATGAGAAGTGGCTACATTCAATCTTAGATGAACCCGGAATTTCGACGATTACTCCGTCATTTTGGGTCCGTCATATGCATGCGGAAGTTTTAGCAAAATGGGTCAAGCATTTTGGTGCAGACAATGTAACTTTGATTGTCGTCGATGAAGCCACGCCCGAGTTTATTTATGACCAGTTCAACGCAATTCTTGGGCTACCACAAGGGTTTTTAACCCCACAAATAGATCAAGATAGCAACCGCTCATTAACTCTCGACGAAATTGTTTTACTAAATACAATTAACAAGAAATTTTCAAAGAAGCGCAGTTGGCATGATTATGAAACATTTATCCGAAACGGTTCTATCAAATATCTAACGAACAAAGTCTCACCGCCACTGGATGCGGCAAGGCTGTTAACTCCGCAGTGGGCTGTTGATATTGCCGAGAAAGTTTCAGATCAGAACGTTAGAAAGATAAAAGAGCTCGGAATTAAAATAATCGGAGATATTGATTCCTTTACATCTGCCAAAATTCCAATTGGTGAAAATCCCGAAATAACTATGATTCCAGTTGAGTTAGCGGCTAAGGCTTTAGTGGCGATGGACCTCAGAGTTGTTGAAAAACTACCTACGCGTTATGTGGCGAAGATTCTTTGGAAGATGGTTAAACGGGATATTAGAAAAGGTAAGTGGAAATAACTTCCAGACTTCAACTTATTGTTCACCTTCTGTCTGTCTTGAATTTTCCACGCGCTTGACCTCGGTTAATGAGAGTTGCCTATGTTTCAGCCATGAGTACGCTGGATTTTCAAGGTCGAGAGGTAATTGCTGCCCTTGAAACCCAATTTAAACCAAAGTCCAGCCCGGTAGTCCCACCAGAGATTCGGATCAAGAACGCCATTGTTTGTTCGTTCTTCACTAGCGATGACTATTACAAAGCGCATGGGGCCCGCCTTAGATCCAACTTGGAAGACCTTGGAATTGCCTTTGACCTCCGTGAGATAACGAAAAAAGAGGGCGAGGATTGGGCGGCAATCTGTCGTAAGAAAGTTGCATTCATCGCCGAGGTTTGTGCGAAGAATCCAGATAAAAAAGTATTTTGGATTGATGTTGATTGTGAACTATTTTCAATCCCAGATTTCATTCTAAATTCGACTGCTGACCTGATCGGATTTCAAAGAGGATTCAGTACGCCAACAAAGATTGGATATCAGAATCGAGGTCGCTTTTGGGAGCCATGTTTCTGGGGTATCAATAACACCGATCAAGCACGCAAGATGATAAATGCCGCCGCAGAATTTGAAGAGGTAGCAACAGTACGCGCTACAGATGACTATTTCTTTGAAGAGGCATGGCGTGCGACATCCGGAAATATGACCTTCCAGATAATTCCTTCAAATTGTGCCGTTGATAAAGGCGCTGGGTCTCTTGAAAGCCATGAGGTATTTTTCAGGTTTGGTTCGAGCGGACAAGTTGAAAACTTCAAAGGCGTTGTTGAACAACATAAAGGAAACACTGCAAAGCGCCTCTTAAACCCAAAGCGAGAGCTACTCCGTTTTGCAAAGCGCATAGAAGAGAAATTGCCGCTGGGAATCTCTACCAAATTACGGTTAATTGTTGACGCATCTGGAGTAACCGGATTCTTGACCGGCAAAAGCCACAACAACATTAATAATCAGACAATAAACAAATTGGTAACCGCCGGAAAATCTGGTGATCTTGCCAAATTTAATGAATCATTGACTCACTTCAAACGCAAAGCACTTCCAAATAGATATGAACGAGCAGCAATAAAAGTTGCATCAAGTTATCTTGCATATTCTGCTAAACCAAGCAAGAAAGAGATTCTCATATCTTGGTGGGAAAATCCTTATCCAGGAAATTTCGGCGATTGGCTAACACCATTTATCTTCAACCACTACACGGAAAATAGAATTATTTTCCAAGGGCTTACAAGTAGGACCAACAAGAGCCATATCGTAAGCCTTGGTTCAGTTGGAAGATTTATTAAACCTAATTCTGTTGTTGTTGGGACTGGAGTTAGTTCATTTAAGCACGCGCTAAATCCAAAGGCAGATTACATATCCGTTCGCGGACCTCATACCGCTAAATTGCTAATTGAATCTGGTGGACCTGAAGTCACAAGTTTTGGTGATCCAGGCGTGGTTTTATCGAGAATATTGCCCTTCACCCGCGGTGAAACAAATGGTCGTATCGCACTTGTTCGACATTACACACATGTCCAAGCGCCAGTTCGACTGCCAGAAAATTTTGATGAGCTATCTGTTCAAATTTCACACCCGGATGATGTAATTGCATTTATAGAAAAATTGAATGAATATGAGAGCGTTGTTACAAGTGCTATGCATGTGATGATTACATGCCAGAGTTATGGAATTCCATGCGCACTAATCGTTTTCAAGGGCTTTGAAGAGTACGTTCACGGGACAGGGATTAAGTACTCCGATTACGCCCTTGGCGCTGGCCTACCAGTTATGGATCCGATTGCGATTAACCCGAAGCTCGATATGGCAGAAATTGAGCCAATAACCTTTACATACAAAGTTTCGGAATCGAAGATTGATGAAGTTGAAGCAGCAATTCGAGAGAGCTTAAAGAGATTTAAGAAGTAATTACTTCAGACCTTCATTTGCACGATCTAAATCAGCCTGGAAATCAACTTCGACTGCGAATAGATCAGAGATATCAACTGGCTCAAGTTTTATTCCATCTTTTTCGATAGCTAATTCAAGGCCGCGTTCAAAATAATCTTGTACCGCACATGCTTCAAGTTCTTTTATAAACGCTGATTTTTCAGATGCAGAGATAAAGTTGATTCCAACAGCTTCACCTAGCGCGTTCTTCACGGTCTTTGAAAGTTCTTTAATGAAACCATTCTCGTCCACTGTGTACTTAACTTCTTCTTCGGCGGTAGTAGAAGTATTTACACACACAAAAGATTTTTCAGATTTAATTCTTTCTG
>WLCY01000062.1 GCA_009705075.1 Actinomycetota bacterium | reverse complement strand
TATATCGTGAAGGGGTCGTGCGATTCGAGCAAGTTATAGCTCTTGGCGAGCTAGCCATAACTTGGACTGGAAGCCTCGAAGGCGAGATTGAAGTAAGCGATGAGTTTGATGTACCACAAGTAGTCTCTGAGGGTGATACAAATGGAGGGGCAAATGTCTAACCTTGAACTTAATAGATCGTTAGAAGCAATTCTAATGGTGGTCGATGAACCGGTGCCGGAATTGATTTTGGCTCAAATAACGGAGACTCCAACAGATGCCGTCGTGGAGGCTCTGAATTCTCTGGCCAATGAGTATGTTCAATCGGGAAGAGGTTTTGAATTGCGTCAGGTGTCAGGAGGCTGGCGTTTCTATAGCCACCCAGATCTGGCACCAGTGGTTGAGAAATTCGTTCTAGATGGCCAGCAATCCAGACTCACTCAAGCTGCACTTGAAACCCTGGCTGTTATCGCCTATCGACAACCAGTTTCGAGAGCGCGAGTGTCCGCAATTCGAGGAGTGAATGTCGAGGCTGTTATGAAGACACTCGTAACGCGTGGACTTGTAGAAGAATCTGGTATCGAGCACGAGACAGGGGCGATTTTGTACTCAACAACCTCGTTCTTCTTGGAGAAACTAGGCTTAAATGGCGTCTCTGATCTGCCCGCATTAGCCCCATTCCTGCCCGACATTGATGGGCTCGATGAGGTCCTCTCTACCTTGACCGATTAGCAAACCTTAGAAAATTGCCGTAGCCTGAGCTCAGTTCAGGCAATCGCACCAATTTCACCCTAATTCATACCAATTCCACGCTGTTGAAGCAGTTGAAAAGAGTTAAAAATGGCACTAATTCGCCTCCAAAAAATCCTTGCCGATGCCGGAATAGCTAGCCGTCGAGCGAGTGAAGAGATGATCCTCGAAGGCAGAGTGAGTGTAGACGGCAAGCAAATATTCGAACTTGGAAGTAAATTCGACCCAGAAATCTCTAAAGTTGAAGTTGATGGTGAAGCAATCCGCCAGAATAAGACTAAAACTTATCTTGCATTTTATAAACCCAGGGGCGTTATATCCACAATGTCTGACCCTGATGGTCGGGCGAATTTGGGGGATTACTTCAAAACTAGAAATGAGCGACTTTTTCACGTTGGGCGACTAGACCGGGATAGCGAGGGGCTAATCCTGCTGACCAATGATGGATCTCTGACCCACCGCGCAACACACCCAAGCTATGGCCTAGTAAAGAAATATCTTCTTGAGATTGAAGGTCCATTCACTAAAGAAAATATCGAAGAGCTTCTTAAAGGTGTCGTGCTGGAGGACGGAATGGCCCGGGCGCTAGATGTCAAAGTGGTACGCGAGATCAACCCGAAACACCGTTGGGTCGAGGTCTCGATCCATGAGGGTCGGTTCCACATTATTAGACGGATGTTTGAATTTTTAGAGATCGAAGTATTGCGGCTGATCCGAACTGACTTTGGCCCTATTTCGATGGGGGACACCAAAGAGGGTAGGTGGCGTGTTTTAAATGCGGTCGAACTCGAAAACCTCTTTAAGGTTTTAAAGTTAAATCTATAAATAGAAAAGACCAGAATAGATTTGTCTATAAATATATCTTCTAGAGGTGCTATATTGCCTATATATCGACAATAATACGCTTGTTTTCTCGCCTTAAACCGATAAAACGATATTTTTAGTTTGCTCTTTGATTCCAAAGATTATTGTCGATATTCAAAAAAGTAGAATAATCGATAAAAGGTTTTAGCCTTAAGTTATTAAAATGACGAACGAAATAATCTCCTCGCAAGGTAGCATTTGCAAATGAAATCTCTCCGAGCCTTTCGTGGTGCAACCCAGTTGACGGCTGATAACAGTGAAGAGATGCGTGGTGCAGTCATTGAGCTTCTGGAAAAGACTCTCCAGGAAAATTCGCTTTCAAGTGAAGATCTTATTTCAATATTGCTCACAGCCACTCCGGACCTCAAATGCGAATTTCCAGCCGTGGGTGTACGAATTTTTGGCTTAACGGATGTTCCTTTAATTTGCGCACAAGAGATCGATGTGGCGGGCGCTTTGCCCCTGACAATTAGAATGCTAATTCATGCAGAATCAGAGCTTTCTCGCGCACAAATCAAGCACCAATATTTACGAGGAGCACAGGTTTTGCGCCCTGATTTAGAGCGAAGTAGCGCGTCAGAATCGGACTCCGCACAGTGAAAGTCGAAGGCCCAATAAAAGTTATTGGCTGCGGCTTGATCGGCACATCTCTGGCCCTTCGGCTCAAAGAGATGAAAGTTGATCTAATTCTCGTTGACACGAATGGCGCTAATCAGAAGTTGGCACAGGATTTAATTGGCAATGGATCGTTAGATGTACAAGCCAGAATTGTTTTGATTTCAACACCACCAGAAGTAGTTTTTTCGGTCGCTAAGAAGGAATTTGAACTCAATCCAAGAGCTGCATTTATAGATGTGAGTGGTATTAAGTCTAATCTTCTACATCAAGTAGAAGGTTTTTCGGAGTTGGCTAAGCGATTTGTGTCGGTTCATCCGATGGCGGGGCGGGAAGTCTCGGGACCGGAGAGCGCGCGGGCCGACCTGTTTGAATCCAGGGCCTGGATCATTTCAGAGACCAATCAAAGTTCACTAGAAGTCGTCGAGACTGCCAAAAGAATCGGCGAAATAATGGGTGCATCTATATATGAATTAAGTGGCGATAAACATGATTCAGTCATCGCCACTATTTCCCATCTCCCACAGATTCTGAGCTCGGTCTTAGGGGCATCTTTGGGGAGCGAGGATCCCGCAGATCTAAATCTTGCAGGGCAGGGGTTGCGAGATGTCTCAAGGTTGGCTGATTCTGACCCCGAACTTTGGGAGAGTTTGCTGGCAGGCAATGCGAAGGAAATTCTTCCAAAACTCACTGAAGTTATAAATCGACTTTCGGTATTGAGCGAGGGTTTAGAGAAGAACGACCGTGGAGTTGTTAAGGAATTTCTGAAAAGTGGAAGAGAAGGCCGCAACCGGTTGCCTGGAAAGCACGGTTCAAAGAAACGCGATTACACATATGTCCCAATTGTGATTGACGATAAGCCTGGCGGGTTGGCACGGATTTTCAACGAATGTGCGGCCATAAATGTAAACGTTGAAGACTTGTCAATGGAGCATAGCCCTGGTCAATCAGTAGGGCTCATTACGCTCGCTCTTTCTGAAAATGATGCAGTTAAGTTGCAGAAACATTTAGTGTCAAAGGGTTGGTTAGCACACGAACCTCGCAAGCATTAAATATATATTTGAAATTTAGCGTTAATAGCTAAGCGCGAGAGATTTAAACTATAGGAAGTAAGGCAGTAAGGTTCGACCATGGCCGGAATAGTAATTGCGATTGACGGTCCAAGTGGATCAGGCAAATCGAGTACGGCAAAATTGATTGCAACTCGTGCTAATTGGAGTTATCTCGACACTGGTGCGCTCTATCGCGCAGCAACTTGGGTTGCGTTGCACGAAGGAGTTTCTGAAGGCTGGGAGATAATTGCGGCCATAAAGAGCCACCCAATTACTATTTCTTCAGATCCAAAAAATCCTAAAGTTGCATGCGGTGAAGTAGATGTCACAGATGAGATTCGTGGAGCTCGCGTAACAGATAATGTGAGTCGCATTAGTCAAATTCCTGAATTACGTGCGTATCTCGTAGATATGCAGAGAACAATTATTGCTAATAGCGAGAGTGGGATTGTTGTAGAGGGCAGAGATATTGGAACGGTAGTTGCGCCAGATGCACAATTAAAGGTTTTTCTCTATGCAGATCTTCAAGCGCGGGCGTTACGAAGAGAGGCGGAACAGTTAGAAACACAGAAGCCCTCTAACGTTGCGCAATCACTAGAAAACCGTGATTTACTCGATACAACCAGAAAAGTTTCACCACTCCGACCAGCTGAAGATGCCTTGGAATTGGATTCCACAGAGCTTGATTTGAAAGAAGTAGTTGATGTTATTTGGGAGTGGCTCACTCGCAAGAATCTTTTAGGCCTGCCAAAGGTTGCGGTTATCGGTAGACCCAATGTTGGTAAATCAACGTTGGTTAATCGAATCATTGGACGTCGTGAAGCAATCGTTGAAGATACACCCGGTGTAACACGCGATCGCGTCAAATACGAGGCAGAGTGGAATGGTCGCACATTTATTTTGATTGACACTGGTGGCTGGGAAGTAGCGCCGGAAGGAATTTCAGAGAAGATTACTGCAGGTTCTGAAGCTGCAATAGCTGAAGCAGATATCGTTCTTTTTGTAATTGATGCGCAAGTTGGAGCGCTAGATGAGGATGAATCGCTGGTTAATTTATTGCGCAAATCAAAGAAGAAGGTAATAGTTGCAGCAAATAAGGTAGATGGTCCAACGGAAGAAGCAGATGCTCATGCGCTTTGGAATTTAGGTTTCGGAGAGCCAAGATTTGTTTCTGCACTTCATGGTCGTGGCAGTGGGGATTTGTTGGATTATCTTGTTAAGGAACTTCCAGAAATTGGTTCAGAGCAGAGCGATGATGGCTTTCGCAGGATTGCTTTAGTTGGCAGGCCAAATGTTGGAAAGTCGAGCCTCTTAAATATTCTCGCCGGCGAATCAAGAGTTATTGTCGATGACGCGGCAGGCACTACCCGCGATCCAGTTGATGAATTGATTGAGATTGGCGGATCTACTTGGCGTTTTATCGACACTGCTGGAATCCGCAAGCGCGCACGACAAGATAGTGGAACTGATTATTATGCTTCACTGCGAACTGCTACAGCACTGGAACGCGCAGAAGTAGCAGTGGTAGTCCTCGACGCTTCAGTGCCTCTTACCGAACAGGATCTCCGAATTGTAAGCATGGTCGAAGAGGCGGGCCGAGGTTTAGTTATCGTAATGAATAAGTGGGATTTGGTTGATGAAGAGCGCCAAATTCAATTGGACAAGGAACTTGAAAGAAATCTTGAACGCTTTCCTTGGGCACAACGGGTCAACGTGTCGGCGAAAACTGGT
>WLCY01000061.1 GCA_009705075.1 Actinomycetota bacterium | reverse complement strand
GTACTTTCAACAACACCAGATGCTACAAACCAGAACGTTTGGATCGAATTCATGAACAAGCGTCTTGCAGCGAAGTATCCAAAGGTGAAGGTTGTTGCTACAGCTTATGGTCTAGATAAGCCAGAAGAATCAACAACAGAAACCCAAGGACTTATCCAGAATAACCCAACAATCGAAGCAATCGTTGCACCTACATCTGTAGGTATCGTGGCAGCTGCTAAGTACGTTTCAGGTTCAGCTTCAAAGGGTAAGGTCTTCGTAACTGGTCTAGGTCTTCCAAATGATATGAAGACATACATCAAGGACGGCTCAGGAGCTCAAGCATCTCTATGGGATGTAGAAAACTTCGGATACGTTGCAGTACAAATTGCTAACTCGATTCGTAACAACAAGCAATCAGTCAAGGTAGGCGCTGTAATTAAGTCTGCTAAGGGTGATAAGGGTGTTAAGTCTCGTAAAGTTATCAAGGGTGCTGTAGGAAATGAAGTTCTCCTCGGACCAGCTACTGTCTTCACAAAGGCAAACGTAGATAACTACAACTTCTAATTAATTTTTAATTAATTAATAGTTGGGAGAGCGGCAATTTCCTCGCGGAAGTTGCCGCTCTCTACTTTTTCAGTACTTTTAATGAATATACATTTGGACTAGAGTGAGAATGTGAGCCTGGTTAATTAGATGGAACGCGTATGTTTTAGATTGCAAGTAAAGCGAGAGATGATGCCCGAATACATTCGGCGTCACGCGCAAGTTTGGCCCGAGATGTTAGAGGCCCTTCGCCAGACCGGTTGGACGAATTACTCACTTTTTTTAGATGAATCTGATGGAACGCTAATTGGATATTTAGAGACACCAGATCTTGAAGCGGCCAAAGCTGGAATGGCCAAGACTGAAATTAATGCACGTTGGCAGGCCGAGATGGGGCAATTCTTTGTTGAACTCGGTGACAAAGCCCCCGATGAAGGTTTTCTAAGACTTAAAGAAGTTTTTTACCTAGCTTAAATTCAATGACTAAAAAAAGGGAGTACGGACATGGCAAGTAAGAATGAAGCAAAAGAAGTATTGAAGCGCTTCTTCATCGAAGTTCCATCATGGGCTTATGGTAACTCTGGAACTCGTTTCAAAGTTTTTTCATCTGCTGGCGTACCACGCGATCCTTTTGAAAAAATTGCTGATGCTGCCCAAGTTCATAAATTTACTGGCGCCGCTCCTGCTGTTGCGATGCACATTCCTTGGGACCGCGTCGATGATTACAAAGCTCTTGCAAAACATGCAACCGATTTGGGCGTTCGCCTCGGAACAATTAACTCAAATACCTTTCAAGATAATGATTACAAATATGGATCAGTGTGTCACCCAGATGCCAAGATTCGCCAGAAAGCAGTCGACCATTTATTTGAATGCGTTGACATCATGGATCAAACAGGGGTTCAGGATATTAAACTCTGGTTCGCTGATGGAACAAACTATCCAGGACAAGATGACATTCGTGGTCGCCAAGAACGCCTAGCAGAATCACTTAAGAAACTTTATGACCGCTTAGGTGCAAACCAGAGAATGCTTCTGGAATATAAATTCTTTGAACCAGCTTTCTATTCAACCGATGTTCCTGACTGGGGAACTTCATATGTTCATTGCCTAGAACTTGGACCAAAGGCATCAGTCTGCGTTGATACCGGACACCATGCACCTGGAACAAACATTGAATACATCGTTGCATTCTTGCTCATGAAAAAGCGCCTAGGTGCTTTTGACTTTAACTCTCGCTTCTATGCCGATGACGATCTAATTGTTGGCGCAGCAGATCCATTCCAACTATTTAGAATCATGCATGAAGTAAATCAAGGTGGCGGCTTTGTAAAAGACACCACGGTTTCATATGTGCTAGATCAATGCCATAACATCGAAGATAAAATTCCTGGCCAGATTCGTTCAATCACAAATGTGCAGGAAGCCGTTGCAAAGGCGCTACTAGTTGATGCAGTTGCACTAAAGAAAGCACAGACCGATTGCGATGTTCTAGCAGCCAACGATGTTTTGATGGATGCCTACAACACTGATGTGCGCGATCTTCTGGGTGAAGTACGCACAGAGCAAGGTTTAGATCCAGATCCAAAGGCGGCATTTGCGCGCAGTGGATACTTGGCAAAGATTGCAGCAGATCGTGTTGGCGGCGCACAGGCAGGGTGGGGCGCGTAATAATGTCGACACCTAAACCAGTTGAAGAATTAATTAAGCGAAGTAACAAGTTAGGTTCGGACCATAGATTTACAAACTATGCCGGTGGAAATACATCGGCAAAGGGTGAACTTAAAAATCCAGCTACTGGTGAAATGTCACCAGTGCTCTGGGTTAAAGGTTCTGGTGGAGATCTTGGGACGTTAACCGAATCTGGGCTTGCCGCACTTGATTTAGAACGCTTCAAGTTACTGAACAACGTTTATCGTGGCGTAGAACATGAAGATGAGATGGTTGCCCTCTTTGATTACTGCCGCTTCGGAATTGGTGGAGCAGCGCCAAGTATTGATACTTCAATGCATGGTTTAGTTGATTACGAACACGTAGATCATCTGCATCCAGATTCAATCATTGCACTTGCAACTTCAATCGATGGTGAGAAGTTAACTCGCGAATGTTTTGGTGATGAAATTCTCTGGGTGGAATGGCGTCGACCTGGCTTTCAACTTGGCTTAGATATGGCAGCAATTGCCTCAAATAATCCGAAGGCTAAAGGTTGCGTTCTTGGTGGCCACGGCTTAACAACTTGGGGTAATACCAGCGAAGAGTGCGAGAAGCGTTCTATCGAAGCAATTGAAAAAGCCGAGAAATTCATCAAGGAGAAGGGCAAGGCGGAACCTTTTGGCAAGAAGGTTTCAAAGTTTACGCCGTTAGATCCAGCAGCTCGTAAATCTCGCGCTGCCGAACTTGCACCTTACTTGCGCGGAATCGCATCACGGGATTCTCGAATGGTTGGTCACTTCACTGATAACGATGTTGTTCTTGATTTCCTACAGGGAAGTGAGATGCCACGTCTTGCCGCACTTGGAACATCATGCCCTGATCATTTCTTGCGAACCAAAGTTCGACCAATGGTCGTTGATGCAGAGCCAAACGCTTCGTTAGAAGAAGTAGTAGCGCTAGCTAATGATAAGCACGAGCAATATCGCTTGGATTACGCCGCTTATTACAACAAGTTTGCTGCGAAGGATTCCCCTGCAATGCGTGGGGCAGATCCTGCAGTTATCTTGGTTCCTGGAATCGGAATGTTTACCTTCGGAAAAGATAAGCAAACAGCGCGAGTTGCATCCGAGTTCTATATAAATGCAATCAATGTAATGCGCGGTTCTGAAGCTCTCTCTAAATATCAACCAATTGCTGAATCCGAGAAATTCCGAATTGAGTACTGGGATCTAGAAGAGGCGAAGTTAAAGCGGGCGCCAAAGCCAAAGCCACTTGCTGGTCGGGTTGCACTTGTAACTGGCGCAGCATCAGGACTCGGAAAAGCAACGGCAACCAGACTTTCTGCTGAAGGTGCTTGTGTTGTAATCGCCGATTTAAATATCGAAGGCGCTACCGAACTTGCTAAATCACTTGGCGGGCCAGATAAAGCAATCGCGATTTCAATGAACGTTACAAGCGAAGAAGAGATTGCGGCCGGAGTAGCTGCAGCCTGTCTTGCATTCGGTGGCGTTGATATCTTGGTTAACAATGCCGGAATCTCAATTAGTAAATCCCTTGTTGAAACGACAACTAAGGATTGGGATCTTCAACATGACATCATGGCGAGAGGTTCGTTCCTAGTTTCTCGCGAAGGCGCTAAGGCAATGCTGGCTCAGAAAATGGGTGGCGATATTGTCTATATCTCCTCCAAGAACTCAGTCTTTGCTGGTCCAAATAACATCGGTTATGGATCTACCAAGGCTGATCAAGCACATCAAGTACGTCTGCTCGCAGCAGAACTTGGGGAATTTGGAATTCGCGTTAATGGAATTAATCCAGATGGCGTTGTCCAAGGGTCCGGAATCTTTGCATCAGGTTGGGGTGCCAATCGCGCCGCAGTTTATGGTGTTGAAGAATCAAAACTTGGTGAGTTCTATGCAAAGCGCACAATCTTGAAGAAGGAAGTTCTTCCAGATCACATCGCGGCCGCAGTATTTGTAATTCTCGGCGGGGATTTGTCATTAACAACGGGACTTCATATTCCAGTCGATGGTGGCGTTGCTGCTGCATTCCTGCGATAACTTAGGTAATTCGAAAAAATCATGACGCTTTACGCTGCAGTTGATCTCGGTGGATCAAGTGGAAGAGTCGCGGTCGGACATATTCAAAATGGAAAAATTGTCGTGCGTGAAGTCCATCGCTTCTCGCACGAACCCCAAACTCTCAGCGATGGCTCAATCCGCTGGGAGTGGGAGAAGATTGTTCATGAAGTTATTACGGGGCTAAATAAGAGTTTAGAGCTTGGCCCAATTAAATCTCTCGGCATAGATTCATGGGCAGTTGATTATGGGCTGATTAATACTGAAGGCAAGCTTGCCGAAATTCCTTACACCTATCGCGATGGCCGAACCGATGGTCTGATGACACAGCTTCAGCGTGATGTCGGTCGAGAATACATTTACTCCAAAACTGGAATTCAATTCATCTTTTTCAATACCGCATACCAACTCTTTGCGGCAAAAGGCAGCCAAGCATTTAAAGGTGCAAAGGTATTCCTGCTCTTACCTGATCTCCTAAATTATTTCTTATGCGGCAAGAAGAGCAGTGAAGTAACAAATGCTTCTACAACACAACTATTGAACGCCCATACCCAAGATTGGGATTGGGAGCTAATCAAGAAGATTGGTATTCCAAAGGCGATTTTTCCTAAGTTGCATAAACCAAAGGCAATCATCGGAAAAGTTCGTGGACATGGTGATATCAATGGAATCAAAGTTGTAGCAGTTGGTTCGCATGACACAGCATCTGCCGTTGCAGGCACTCCACTAAATCCAAATGGCCGTTCAGCCTATATCTC
>WLCY01000060.1 GCA_009705075.1 Actinomycetota bacterium | reverse complement strand
GGTGCAAAAGAGTCGACATCGGTCTGCTCTTGAGTTGCATCACCGCGTCCTGGAGTGAATGGGACTTTAACGACATGGCCAGCCGCCTTTGCAGCTTTTTCAATCCCAATATTTCCGGCAAGAACAATTACATCAGCAAGGCTTGCCCCTGTTGACTTCGCAATTGGCTCTAGTACAGATAGAACTTTTTGTAAGCGAGCCGGTTCGTTACCTTCCCAATCTTTCTGTGGCGCAAGACGGATACGAGCACCGTTTGCTCCGCCACGCATATCAGAACCGCGGAATGTGCGAGCGCTATCCCAAGCTGTTGTAACTAAATCAGAGACTGAAAGATCAGTTGCTTCAATCTTTGCCTTAACATCTTCAACTTTGTAATCAGACTTTCCGGCAGGAATTGGATCTTGCCAAATCAAATCTTCAGCAGGAACATCTGGTCCGAAGTAGCGAGCCTTCGGTCCTAAATCGCGGTGGGTAAGTTTGAACCAGGCGCGCGCAAATACTTCGCTGAAGTAATCAGGATCTTTATGGAATCGCTCTGAGATTTCACGATAAATCGGATCCTTAATCATTGCCATATCTGCATCAGTCATTATTGGGTTGTATCTAATTGAAGGATCTTCAACATCAACCGGCTTATCTGCTTCTTCAATATTGATTGGCTCCCATTGCTGAGCGCCTGCCGGAGATTTCTTTAGCTCCCAGTCGTACTTGAATAGCAAGTGGAAGTATCCGTTATCCCATTTAGTTGGATTTGTAGTCCATGCACCTTCAATGCCACTTGAGACGGTATCTCGGCCAACGCTTCGAGTCTCGTGATTCATCCAACCAAGACCTTGTTCTGAGATATCTGCGCCTTCTGGTGCTGGACCAAGTCGGGCTGCGCTGCCATTTCCATGCGCTTTACCAACAGTGTGACCACCAGCAGTAAGAGCAACGGTCTCTTCATCATTCATTGCCATTCGTGCAAAAGTTTCGCGAACATGTGCTGCAGTTCTAATTGGATCTGGTTTCCCATTTACACCTTCAGGGTTTACATAAATCAACCCCATCTGCACAGCAGCTAGTGGGTTCTCCATTGTCGACGCATCATTTAAATCACCATAACGAGAATCACTTGGCGCCAGCCATTCCTTCTCTGAGCCCCAATAAATATCAATCTCTGGGTGCCATATATCAGCACGTCCAAATCCAAAGCCAAAGGTCTTTAGCCCCATTGATTCATAAGCGATTGTTCCGGCAAGGACCAATAAATCTGCCCAGCTAACGCTATTGCCATACTTCTTTTTGATTGGCCAAAGAAGTCTACGAGCCTTATCGAGATTTACGTTATCTGGAAAAGAGTTAAGCGGCGCAAATCTTTCATTACCTGTTCCACCACCACCGCGACCATCTGCAGTGCGATAAGTACCAGCTGCATGCCATGACATACGAATCATTAATCCGCCATAGTGTCCCCAGTCCGCTGGCCACCACTTCTGGCTATCTGTCATGAGTGCGTGCATATCTTTCTTAAGTGCCGCTACATCTAACTTCTTCAACTCATCAATGTAATTAAAATCTTTACCTAACGGATTAGTCTTCGAGTCATGCTGATGCAAAATATCTAGGTTTAGGGTCTTTGGCCACCAATCCAGATTTGAACGCTCAACCGTGGTGATTGCGCCATGGGCTACTGGGCATTTTCCGGAATTAGCTGTTGAATCAGACATTCTTGCGCTCCTTCATTGATGACTACGACAAGTGAATACTAATACTCAACAAATTAATGTTCACCTCCAAATCTTCTCGATACACTGCAATGTGCTTGAGAAGTGGACAAGATTCGTAATTCGAAACCGGTTTAAAGCTGTTGGCCTTTGGGTTGTCCTAACTCTGTTTGGCCTCACCGCCGCCTTGAATCTTGATCAACATCTGACTACTTCACTCACAATCCCAAATAGCGGATCAGCTTCTGCAGAGGCCTTGCTCGCAACGGGTTTCAATGAGAATACCGAGGGCACACTTACAGTTCTCTTGAATTTTAAAAATGCGACCCCAACAGAAATCACTGAACTCGAATCGAAGGTTGAAGGGGCTTCTAAAGTTATTCCAGATTCAAGAATAAGTTTCCAGCGAGCCATCGGTGGCGTTTTAATAACAAATATTTCTACACCATTTGATTTGAATGAAGCTTCAAAGTACACGGAAGTTCTCCGAGACAAGTTGTCCGAATCAGGGTTAAGCAAGGCACAAGTTACTGGTCCCCCAGCAATTAAGAGCGATGTAACACCTGTCATGGCATCTGACCTTCATCGCGGAGAGTTGATTGCAATATTTTTTGCGCTAGTTATTCTGATATTAATCTTAGGATTATCCTTCACTGTTCTAATTCCTTTCATCGTAGCTATCGCTGTGATTGGAACAGCGCTCGGAACCATCTACTTAATAGCCCTAAATTTTATGATGGTTCTATACATTCCCAACATCGTGGCGCTAATTGGACTTGGACTTGCAGTTGATTATTCGCTCTTAATACAACATAGATTTAGATCAGAGTTGAAAGTGAATTCCTCGGTGGATCAGGCGGTAATAGAAACAATGAGAACGGCTGGTCGAACAGTAGTTTTGTCAGGTTTCATAGTTACAGGTGGCCTAGCTTGCCTATTACTAATGCCAATTCCATTTGTTAGATCATTAGGAGTTGCAGGCGCCCTCGTGCCGCTGATTTCAATTGCCTGCGCACTAACACTGCAACCTGCGCTCCTTTCGTATTTCGGACGCAAGGGTTCAACTCCAAGAAAATTTCACGGAATCTGGGAGCGAGAGCGTGGCGCAAATTCACTAATTACACGAGTAACAAAGCTAGTTATCAAAAAACCAAAGCTAGTTTTTCTCACTTCAACTTTCACGTTATTGATAGCCGCAACACCGATGCTTTCACTCTCACTTACGCCGAGTTCGATGAGCGCAATTCCGAAGAATCTTGAGTCTGCAGCGGCCTTAAATTGGGCAGCAGAAAAAGCAGGTGCTGGCTCGATAACGCCAATCGCAATAATTATGGATCTGGGAAGTTCTGGAGCCGCACTTAGCAACGAGAGCAAGTCGGCGAGAATCGCTTTGGCAAATAGTATTTCTGCAAACCCTGAAGTATTTACTGTTGCAGGTGGCGAGAAATTACCTTACATCGATGCCACAGGCCGATATTTACGAATATTAGTTATCTCAAAGAGCGAATTTGGTTCACCGCAAACACAAGCGCTGGTAAAAGAGATCCGAGAGAAATACCTTCCGGAATCAGGCTTTCCAAAGACAGTGCCAATTTTTGTTGGTGGCGCAGCTGCTCAGGGCGTTGATTTAATTGAAAAGTTAAAGAGCACTCTCCCCTTAATAATTCTCTTCGCGCTCTTATTTGCCTTTTTTCTCCTTGCAAGAACCTTCAAATCAATTGTCTTACCTCTGAAGGCTATTGTTCTAAATCTGCTTTCAACTTCAGTTTCATATGCTGCGATAGTTCTAGTCTTTAAATATGGTGTTGGTTCCACGCTTCTCAATACCCATCAAGTTGAAGAAATTGAGGCCTGGGTTTTGATTTTTATCTTCGCGATCCTCTTCGGGCTCACGATGGATTACGAAGTATTTCTACTTTCTAGAATGAAGGAAGCAATCGACCTCGGCGCTACAAATGAACATGCCATTGAAGAGAGTTTGGCAAAGACGATTGGTGTTATTACGGCGGCGGCTGCGGTCATGTTTGTCGCGGTAATGGGGCTGGCCAGTGGACATTTCGCTGGACTTCAAGAACTTGGTATCGGCCTAGCAGTTGGAGTAGCTATTGATGCCACAATAATTCGAACGTTCCTTCTGCCAAGCACAATGGTTCTGCTTGGCAGATGGAACTGGTGGCTTCCTAAATTATTTACTTCACAACGTTAATTGCAAAGTGGAACTGTGGAATTTGATAGCCAAGGGCAAGCCCAGGGAAATCATTTTCAGATGTCAGCACTGGTGTCATTCCATATGGCGTGCTAGCAAATGATGGTTGTTGCGTATAAAGAAGTGGCCGCAGATCGATGACATGAGTTCCAACTCCCCCAGTTGCGCGGAGATGGACTACCAAATATCCATTTGAGTTGAACCCACAGCCATAACCGATGTAGCTATTGTCGTAAGTTACGGCCAAAGTATTATCGAACTGGGTCCAACCAACGCCTTTGATACTAATCGTGAACTCTTCATTCTCTTTGAAGGTGTTCGTTGGCTTTCCAGCGCCGCCAGCAGCAAAAGCTTCAGCAGAACCAGAAGTATCGGCAGTAGCTAAACCTGAACCAATTACTTTCCCGGCCTTGTCATAAAAGTTCATGATGCTCTCTTTTACATAAAAGATTGATTGAGCTTCAATGACATCACCCTGCTTGATCTGAATTACATGCCATCCACCAAGGTGATCTGGAATAGTAACT
Organism: Actinomycetota bacterium; assembly: GCA_009705075.1. Lineage (GTDB taxonomy): Bacteria > Actinomycetota > Actinomycetes > Nanopelagicales > Nanopelagicaceae > AAA044-D11. The sequence goes on along the minus strand of WLCY01000060.1, from coordinate 597 downwards.
TCTTTGCTTAAAGTGCTACTTGTAACATCAACTGTCGCAAGAGGAATTGAGTTGTATATCCAACAAGTTCCACTGCAATTGACGCGGTTTCCTACAACTGTCGCCCAAACTATTTGATGGGATCCAGTAGTCGTAAGACCAGTTACGTTTAAAGTGGTCTTACTTCCAACTGGGCCGCTATCGATCGAAAGTGAGGCAACGGCGTTGGTATTTGGATCAAGACCTATACTTGAAAGTGTTGTTCGCTGGCTTACGGTCGGAGTTACCTTAGTTGGATATTTCACATAAGGCTTGAATGCTCCTGGATCTTTTGTAATCTTAAAGATTCCTTGCCCACTATTTGCATATGGGACCGGAGATTGGAGAACGTTCAAATAAGAAAATGAGATTGCCTCATTCGCTTGGATTAAATGGTTTCCGACTTTTCCGGTCGCAAGAATCACTGCCTTCGCGGTTCCACGAGACCATCGCGCCATCATCTCGCCAGCAAAATGATTGTCATAGATAAGAGCAGAACCTGCTGCATATAACTTTGGTCCTAGTCCGGTGTAAGTAACTGTTATTGGAGTTCCTATTGGTCCGCTCTTTGGTGACATG
>WLCY01000006.1 GCA_009705075.1 Actinomycetota bacterium | reverse complement strand
TTTACCTTTATCAATCGAACAATATGGCGAGAGATACCTCGCATATCGGTGAGAGAAGCATCTTCTGGCCACTCTTCTAGTTGTTTTGACCATGGCATGCGGGCAAGAGAGGACATCTCTTCTGCAAGTCCAGTTATTCGTAGGTCAGCCACGGGGCTATTCTCTCCTATTTTGCGTTAACACGCCGTTAAAATAACGCTATGGCAAAGTTAAAACCAACCTTGAAGCGACCAACACTTGCAAGGAAGAAGAAGGTTGCTGCACCTGAAGACTTCGGAACCATCGGGGCGCCGCTAAATCATTCGCATCCCTTCTATTTCGGTTTCGTTGCCGCATCTGGTGCTGTAATTGCCATCACACTTCTGCGAGCTTTGGCATCTGCGAGCCAAGTATTCGTATTAATCGTCATCTCACTCTTCTTTGCTATGGGCCTAAACCCTGCGGTGCAATTTTTCGAACGGCGCCGCTTAAGTAGAAATAAATCGGTCGCGGCTACTGTCTCCTTGGTTATCGTATTTGTTGGTGTTTTTATCTGGGTAGCGGCGCCGCTTATTGTCGATCAAGTTAATGCATTGATTAATAATGCACCACAGTTGATATCAGACCTAAAGAATAATTCAACAATTAATGACTTGAATAAGAACTATGGAATCATCGATACGATTGAGAACAAGGTTCAATCCTCAATAAAAGATGGCAAATTTGTGATTGGCGCTTTCGGTGGCGTAATCGGCGTAGGCAAGGCAGTTATTTCGGGTGCGTTATCTACGCTAACAATTCTTGTACTCACTCTATATTTCCTTGCGGCCCTACCAACTGTCACTCAAGATGCTTATCGCTTAGTTCCTGCAAGCCGTCGTCCAAGAGTCGCAAAGATTGCAGATGCGATTATCTTCCGAGTTGGCGCTTTTGTTGGTGGCCAGATAACAATCTCCTTCTTTGCAGGAGTCTTTATCTTTATTCTTGGGCTGGTGCTAGATCTTCCATATAAAGGTGCGCTAGGGCTCGTTGTATTTGTTTGTGCCTTAATTCCTCTTATTGGTCATTTTATTGGAATGACAATTGTTACTCTGATTGCGCTAACTGAAAGGCCTTTGATCGCAGTAATTGCGCTCGCTTCTTACATAGTTTATGTGCAGTTTGAAAATTATATTTTAACTCCACGTGTGATGAAGCGTTCGCTTTCAATACCGGGGCTTGTAACAATTATCGCGGCACTAATTGGAACTTCATTACTTGGATTGGTCGGTGGAATCTTGGCAGTTCCAATGGCGGCCGCTGTTATATTAATTCTTGAAGAAGTCGTATATCCGAAGGCTGAAAATAGTTAAATTTCAGTAGGTAGTGGCAGCCGTTGCGGTGCAACTATTTTTGTTATCTCGGTAAGCACTCGATAAACCGCCGGCTCTCCTACCCAGAGATGTTTGGCATCTGCGACGTTAATTAAATTTATCTGAGGGATAACTTGAAATGCGATTGCAGCTTCTGGTGGCTTTAAATAATCATCGTGCTCGGGAATCAAGGCAGTAATTGGTCTGCCATCTTTGGCCCAAAAATCTAAATCTTCTTCATTAGTTTCAAGGAGCGTTGGGCTCAATAAAATTAGCCCAAGTACCCGGGAATCTTTGGCATATTTGAGAGCTAAATTTGTGCCAAAGGACCAGCCCATAACCCAGAGTTTTTCTACGCCGAGTTCGTTAAATGAAAATTCAATTGCAGCTTCAACATCAAATTTCTCAGTAACTGCAGCGCCGTACTCACCTTCGCTAGTTCCGGCTTCTGAAGTCGTGCCACGAGTATTAAATCTAATTATTTCTATGCCAGCCATGTCGGGCAATCGGTTCGCTGCCTTCTTATAAACGTGGCTATCCATCATTCCCCCGCCAGTTGGATTGGGATGAAGGCAGAGGATCGATCCAATTCGTTGCCCGATTGGGCTAGCTACCTCGCCGATTAGATTCAAACCATCGGCCGTTCGGATAGTTATGGGTCTGCGATTTGCCGGCAACACAGTGCTTGGACGTATTAACTCTGACACAAAATAAGTTTAGTCTTATGTAATGGAAACTCTTACTGGAAACTCATCCAAAAAATTTGAAAGCCACAACCCGGTAGATGGCAGCGTTCTTGCAAGCTATCCCAATACCTCCGCCGCAGAAGTCTTTGGTGCCGTTGATCGCGCTAAAGCTGCAAGCGTTGCTTGGCAGGCACTTGGCTATGGTGGTCGACGAAAAGTTCTTCTCAAGTGGGCGGCAGAAATTACTAAGAACGTCGATGAAATTGCCGAACTTGTACGAGCTGAAACCGGTAAGCCAATTAGTGATGCGACCCTAGAAGCAACTTTGGCACTTGGCCACCTTGCGTGGGCTGCAAAACATGCCGAGAACGTTCTCTCTAAACAACATCGGCCATCTGGCTTATTGATGTTTAACATGAAAACAAACGTTACCCGAGTTCCAATGGGAGTAGTTGGTGTAATCGGACCTTGGAACTATCCAATCTTTACTCCTATGGGATCTATTGCATACGCACTTGCTGCCGGCAATACCGTGGTCTTCAAACCAAGTGAATTTACGCCAGGTGTTGGACACTGGCTTGCAATGAGCTTTGCAAAAATTGCACCTTTCGCAGATATCTTTACTTGCGTTACAGGTCTTCCTGAAACTGGAAAAGCACTGACCGAATCGGCCGTAGATAAAATTTCATTTACTGGCTCAACCCGAACTGCAAAGAAAGTTGCAGCATCCTGTGCAGAGCGAATGGTTCCGGTAGTTCTCGAATGTGGCGGAAAAGATCCGGTAATTGTTGCAGCAGATGCCGATATAAATCGGGCTGCGGAATATTCACTCTGGTCAGCGATGTCCAATGCTGGTCAGACCTGCATTGGTGCTGAACGAGTTTATGTAGTTGACGAAGTAGCAGATAAATTCATTGCAAAAATTACTGAGTTGGCTAAGGCGATCCATCCTGGAAAGGATGGAAATTACGGACCTGCAACTATGCCTTCGCAATTAAAGGTGATTCAGAGCCATATCGATGATGCTGCCTCTAAAGGGGCAAAGTTTGTAATTGGTAGCACTGATTCTGTGAAAGCACCATTTGTTGAACCAGTAATTATGTTGGATGTTCCAGAAAATTCAACAGCCGTAACCGAAGAAACCTTTGGGCCTACTCTCGTTATAAATCGCACTTCAGATATAGCAGAGGCAATTCACTTGGCCAATGCGACTAGATATGGCCTTGCTGCTTCGGTCTGGTCAAAGCGAAATGGCGAGAAGATTGCAGCCCAATTGCAGTGTGGAATGGTTTCGGTCAATTCAGTTATTGCATTTGCTGCTATCGCATCAGTGCCATTTGGTGGTGTAAAAGATAGCGGCTATGGGAGAATTCACGGCCCAGAGGGATTATTGGAATTTACCTACCCACGTACTGTTGTGAAAACTTTATTTAATATTCCGATTGTTTTCACTTCATTTGGTCGAACTAAATTTGCAGATAAATTTATTAAGTTTGCAATAAAAACTCTGCACTCAAAGGGAATTGGTTAATTCAAATCCCATTAATATCTTGGCGCGCCTTTAGATCTTAAAGTTCTTGGCTTTCGGTCGCCTCGTTTGGTCCAACAAACTGTGTGCCAATGTCTACGGGATTCAACATCCTCTTCTAACCACGCAACGGTGTGCGGAGTGGCAGTGGGAATTAATTGATCGCATCCTGGACAACGATATGGTTTCGTAGAAGTTGAACCCGTAATTCTCCGAACGCGATAGACGCCTTCAGAATGCTCTTCAATCATCTCCCCTGATGAGAGCGAAATATCGCGCTCTTCCTCATCATTGCCGCCCCGCTTCTGGGACCTTTTCGGATGGTTTCTGCGGGGGCTCACTCTCATATTCTCTCGCGTGCATTCCGATAATCCCAACTTTTAGGGCAAGATATTGACGTGGCAAATCAATTAGCAGTTTCCGTCCAAGGGCTCACCAAAGTTTATGAGAGCAAAGCCAGTGGGAAAAAGATTGCCGTCGATGGAATTGACCTTGAGGTAAAGGTAGGCGAAATCTTCGCAATACTCGGCCCAAACGGCGCAGGTAAAACTACAGCGGTGGAAATCCTTGAGGGCTATCGCGACCGCGATGGCGGCGAGGTTAAGGTTCTTGGTCTGGATCCTGCGAAGTTAGGTTCTGAGAGTTGGGCTTGGCGAAATCGGATTGGCATCGTTTTGCAATCAACAAATGACTCGCAAGATTTATCAGTATCTGAAACTGTTCACCACTTCGCAAATTATTACTCAAATCCAAGAGATTCAGAGTCAGTAATCCATGAAGTTGGATTAGATGAGAAAGCTAACGCCAGAATTCAAAGTCTTTCTGGTGGCCAGCGCAGACGACTTGATGTCGCTCTTGGAATCATTGGAAATCCAGAGATTTTATTTTTAGATGAGCCCACCACCGGTTTCGATCCAGAAGCAAGGCGAGCTTTCTGGGATTTAATTCGTAAGTTACGAGCCGAGGGCACAACCATTCTGCTTACAACTCATTATCTGGACGAAGCCGAAGCCCTTGCTGATCGAGTTGCAGTAATCGTAGATGGAAAAATTATTGAAATTTCAACTCCTGAAAACCTTGGTGGCCGCAATACTGCAAAGGCTCGCATTAATTGGTTTGAGAATGGCTCACGCCAAGAGATTCAAAGTGACTCCCCTACTGCAGAGGTTGCAAAACTTGCATCCCGTTTCAGCGGTGAGGTTCCAGAACTCACAGTGATAAGACCATCACTTGAAGATATTTACTTAAAGATGATTGGTAAATCATGAAACCGAACGTCTTAAAGGTAGGTTTACTTCGCGGCGGTCTTGAGATTAAACAATTTATGAGGCAGCGCGAATCTGTTGTATTCACCCTGCTCTTCCCAGTTATCTTGCTCTTTATCTTTGGTTCAGTTTTCAAAGGAGAAGTTGGCCCATCAGGTGTAACTTTTAGCCAGTATTTCCTCGCTGGAATGATTGCATCAGGACTTGTTAATACAGGATTCCAACAATTGGCAATAATGATTCCGATAGAACGTGATTTCGGAACTTTGAAGCGATTACGCGGTACTCCAATCTCACCTGTCTCTTACTTCATCGGAAAAATGATCATGGTTTTCGCAGCAATGACGGTGCAGATAATTGCGCTACTAATATTTGGGGTTGCATTTTTCGGATTAAATATGCCAACTACATTTGATAAGTGGTTGCGATTCGCCTGGCTTATTCTTCTTGGAAGTATCTGTTCTGCAATTTTAGGAATTGCTTTTTCTGCCGTACCAAAGAATGGCAGAGGAGCATCAGCAGTAGTCTCGCCGATTGTCATAATTCTGCAGTTTTTTAGCGGGGTCTTCTTCGTCTTCTCTGATCTACCTTCCTGGATGCAGCAATTCGCTGCGCTCTTTCCACTTAAGTGGCTGACCCAAGGAATGCGCTCGGTCTTTCTCCCTGAGGGATTTGCCACCCAAGAAGTTGCTGGCAATTGGGAGGTTTCGCGAATTGCAATTGTTCTAGCCATCTGGGCAGTCGCAGGAACTTTCCTAGCTCTTCGCTCATTTAAGTGGTCAGAAAAGTGAAAAAACTTTTAGGCGTAGCGCTCTCGCTCAGCCTGCTTCTTCCATCTTCTTCTGTTGCGGCGACAACCAAACCAACTCCGAAGCCGACAGCAACAAAGGCCAAAGTGGCTAAGAAAGCAGTAGTTAAGAAAGCTGTTGCAAAGAAAAAGAAGAAAGTAAAGTTAAAACCAAAAGCACCAATTAAATGGCCGCCGCCAGGATTTGATAAGAAAGGCGAGTTATACGCCAAGACTGCCACACCAAAAGAACTGCTGATTGCCGCTTCTGAGAATAAATACATTCAGATGAAGCTAATCGCTGAGTGTCACAAAACCGCTTGTCTTGGCATATTTGTTGGCTCGGAAACAGGATGTGATTGGTGGGAAGTAAATTCGAATGTATTAGGAATTGATCCGAATAATCCAACAGAACGAATCATCTACGGTTCGCTTATCACCCTTGTTGCTGGTTCAAAAGCCAGAACAATAAAGCCAATACTTTTAGTAAGTGATGAACCAATTGCCGATGGTTTAGGGGTCGGTGCATACACGGCAAATTGTCGAACCGGCAGTCCAACTGGAAAGATTCCTAGCAACACTTACACAAAGAGCCCGACAAGAAGTTAGCGATTAGCTCCAGGAACCCAGAGCACATCGCCCTCTGCCTTATTCTCATAACGGGCAAGTACGAAGAGCAAATCTGATAGTCGGTTTAAATATTTAGCTGTCAGCGAGTTAACTCCACCACCGAATTGATGAATAGCGTGCCAAACATTTCGCTCTGCACGCCGAGTAACGGTTCGGGCAACATGTAATAACGCTGATGCAGGAGATCCTGATGGAAGAACGAAGCTATGAAGCGCTTCAAGGCTTGAGTTGTAGTGATCTATTTGCTCTTCCAAATAAGCTATTTGGGGTTCGATAACGCGAAGAGGTGGAATCTTTGGATCATCGACTACTGGGGTGCATAGATCGGCGCCAACATCAAATAAATCATTTTGAATACGGATTAATAACTTAACTATCTGAGGGTCGGAAATCTTGCCAAGTGCCAGAACAACGCCAATTGAAGAATTTGCTTCATCGACAGTTGCATATGCCTCAAGGCGTGGATCGTTCTTTGAAGTTCGGCTCATATCCCCAAGTGAGGTAGTGCCATCATCGCCCGTTTTTGTATATATCCGCGTTAGATTTACCATGGGGTGAGCCTAATTCACTCACTACGATTAGACCACTCGAAACAAGGAAGCCGGAGGTGATCGCTATGGAAAATACAAATGAATACTTCCAAATTGTTGGCGGCGCCCGACTTGTAGGCGAAGTTACGGTCTATGGTGCTAAAAATTCTGCTCTCAAATTAATGGCGGCATCCCTTCTCGCTGTTGGCGAAACAACTATTGAGAATGTTCCGGATATTGCTGATGTTCATATTATGGAAGAGCTTCTAACCAGACTTGGCTGCACTTGTTCCTATGACAGAGCAACTCTCGAAATGAAAATCTTAGTTCCCCAAACCCCTGGTCACCGCGCTGACTACGATCTAGTACGTAAGATGCGTGCCTCCATAAATGTTTTAGGTCCGCTCGTAACTCGCGTTGGTGAAGTTGAGGTCGCACTTCCTGGTGGTGATGCAATTGGTTCTCGCGGAATCGATTTCCACATCAAAGGTTTAATTGATCTTGGGGCCGAAGCACATTCAGAACATGGTTATGTAATTGCGACAGCACCTAATGGATTGACTGGGGCGGCGATATCACTTGATTTTCCAAGTGTTGGTGCTACTGAAAATATTATGACCGCTGCAGTACTTGCTAAAGGAATTACAACAATAGATAACGCTGCACGTGAGCCTGATGTAGTTGACCTTGGTGAATTCCTAATCTCAATGGGAGCAAAAATTGAAGGCCTTGGCACTCCAGTCATAACAATTACCGGAGTAAAAGAGTTGAAGCCAACAAGGCATGCCACGCTCTCTGATCGCATTGTTGCTGGTACTTGGGCCTTTGCTGCAGTCATGACTCAAGGTGACATAACAATTCATGGTGGTAGGCCAGAACATTTAGAAGTTCCACTCGATAAATTAGTTGCGGCTGGCGCCATTATTACAACTACACCTGATGGCTTCCGCGTCCACATGGATAGAAGGCCCGTTGCGATTGATGTCTCAACGCTCCCCTATCCCGGTTTCCCAACAGATCTCCAACCGTTTGTAATAACAATGAATGCGATCGCAGAAGGAAACTCAATTGTTACTGAGAACGTCTTCGAAGGTCGCTTCATGTTCGTAAGTGAGCTGCAAAGACTTGGCGCCGACATCCATGTCGATGGCCATCACGCATCCATTGCAGGCAAAAAACAGCTATCTGGTGCGCCTGTAGCAGCAACCGATATTCGTGCTGGTGCCGGCTTGGTTTTAGCAGGCTTAGTTAGCGAAGGAATTACAACCGTTGAGGATGCTTTCCACGTAGATCGTGGCTACCCGGGATTTGTTGAAGCGCTGCAATCACTTGGCGCAAAAGTTACGCGCCACGTTTAATGCTTAAGAGTTTCCAACTTTGCGGACCAGAATCGTAGAGAAAACGATAGAAAGAACAACAGCGACTAAAACACCGGTGTATTGCGAAACTGTAATTGCATTTTCTGCGAATGCGATACTTCCCAGAACGAAAGAAAACTCACCGATTTGGCTTATTCCTACGCCAAACTGCAGCGGTCTAACTTTAAGCTTCCCGAGTTTTGCCAAAAGCGCTGTTGGGATAGTTTTTAGAACGATCATCATAGTAAGAACCAATAACGCAAAAGGCCAGGAATTTGAGAGCTCGTCAGGTGGTATCAGAGAACCAATGACGACAAAGAAGAGGACGGCAAACAAATCCCTAAATGGAAGAATTGCCTTTCTGATCTCATCAGTATCCTGACTCTGATTTATTGCTAATCCAGCGATGAACCCTGCAAGTGCCATTGGAATTCCAAACGCAACGGTGCCAAGAGCGGCTAGAACCAATCCGATTGAGACTGAATAAATCAAGAATAGATCTTTCTCCCAACGAATCATTCGCATGAGTTTTGGAAGAAGTCTTGAAAAAATATATGCAAGGGCTGCAAAACCAAAAATGCCACCGATAGCGACTGGAAGTGGTTTGTCACTTTCGCCAAATGCGGTGAGAATTATGACTGCGAGAGTTACACCCACAACATCTTGAACAACAGACCAACCTAACATCGCTTCTTCGGTCAGTGCGTCAGTCCTTCTTCGCGGGCTTCGCGTAATGTTTACGATTACTACACTTGATGACATCGCTATAGATAGCGACAACAAAAGTGCTCCCAAAATTGGGATATCCAGCCATAGGAAAACCGGGGTGCCAATCAAGACTCCAATTGCAACTTGAGCAGGAACGCCCCAAAGTATTGATCTATGTTCTTTACCAATTCTGCGTAAATCTATTTCTATTCCAACTTCAAAAAGCAGAAGCACGACACCGATATCCGCTAAGAGCGCTAATTGATTTTTATCCGCTACAAAGCCTGGAGTAAATGGCGATACTAGTAAGCCTGTTAAGAGATAGCCGAGAACTGCTGGTAAACCGAATTTTCTGGCAACAAAACCCATAGTGGCAGCAACAGTTAGAACCACACCTACATCCAAAATTAGCGGCGCAGTTTCAACTAGTGGGCTTGCCATAAACCTCCTAGTTGATGTGAATTAAAAATTACTTAATCAGTTGATTCGCCGAGAATTGATACCCGGTTATTTGAAACAGAGATAAAACCACCGTGAACATTGAATTCTTGTGTTGTTCCATCAGCGACCTTGATGCTGACCTGTCCATCAACAAGTACTCCAAGAAGCGGTGCGTGACCCGGCAAAACACCGATGTCACCTTCTAGTGTGCGAGCCGAAATCATTTTCGCCTCGCCAGACCAGACCCGCTTCTCCGGAGATACAACTTCAACAGTTAAGTTTGCAGACATTTGGGGTTATGCCTTTGCCAATTCAGCTGCGCGCTTTTCAACGTCATCAAGGCCGCCGCACATGAAGAAGGCTTGTTCTGGAACGTGGTCATACTTTCCATCAGCAAGTGCTTCAAATGCTGCGATTGTTTCTGTTAGCGGAACGAATGAGCCATCGATACCTGTAAAGACCTTTGCCACGAATGTGTTCTGTGACAAGAAGCGCTGGATACGACGTGCGCGTCCTACAAGAATGCGATCCTCTTCAGACAATTCATCGATACCTAGAATTGCGATGATGTCTTGTAGATCCTTGTAACGCTGAAGGATTTGCTTCACGCGGTTAGCAACACGGAAGTGGTGCTCGCCGATGTAACGCGGATCCAAAATACGTG
>WLCY01000059.1 GCA_009705075.1 Actinomycetota bacterium | reverse complement strand
TGAAAGTTCGCCAGATTCTTTTGCACTAGCTTTTGTAGTTGCCATATATTTTTTACTTTTTCATTTCTGTGTTTGCGCTAAAGGAAAGAGTTTTGATTTAGCGAATTTTTGGATTATCTAGATTTACTTACCGATAATTTCTCGGCTACCAGATGAGGGAAAACTTAGCATACGAACCTAGCCTTGGGCAAAACTGCTGGACCCCAGTGGATTACTCGACTCCGAGGGTTGAAATGCCTAGTTTTTGAGCGGCAAATGAGCCAGCTCCTACCTTGATTACCTCGTCGATTTCTAGATCGTCGAGAGTATGTAGAACAAGGACAGATGGACCGGCGCCAGAAATCATTGCAGGAACACCAGCTGCGCGAAGCTTTGTAACAAGAGCCATCGATTTTGGCATTGCTTCTGCGCGATAATTTTGGTGAAGCAAATCTTGCGTTGCTTCTAACAACAAATCTGGGCGAGACGAAATTGCATGAACCAAAAGCGCTGCTCTAGATGCATTTAGAACTGCGTCATGATGCGGAATTGTTTCTGGTAGTAATTTGCGGGCTTTAGCTGTTGCAAGGTGTCCTTCTGGGATAAAGAGCAGGGCTTTGATTTTAGGATCAACCTTTATGCCGACTGCCTTACCAACTCCATTTTCAATCCAAGCGATAGTTGCACTTCCCAAAACTGCGGCTGCGATGTTATCTGGATGTCCTTCTAATTCTGTGCCTAGTTCAATCATTTCCTCATCTGTTAACAGTTGTTCGCCGCCAAGGACGAGCGATCTTGCAAGTGCCAGGCCACCAACTATCGCTGCAGCAGATGAACCAAGGCCGCGACCATGTGGAATTACATTTAACTGACGTAGCGCAATTCCCTTTGGCTTCTGTCCCATATGTTCAAAGCCGTGGAGCATCGCCTTGATAACTAAGTTGTTCTTATCCTTTTTAATATCCGCGCTACCTTCACCAGATACATCTACATCGAAGGTCGCATCGTCTAATACCTGCGCGGCATAGCGATCACGAAGATCAAGAGCTAGACCTAAGGAATCAAATCCTGGTCCCAGGTTCGCACTAGTTGCAGGAACGCTTACTTGCGCCATTGTGGCCTTAAATGTTAGTCGGTTTTTATTTGATGACATTAGGCAAGCCCAATCACTTCTGCTGCGCGCTTAACATCAACTGGAATTACAGTTGGCGCTTCTGCGTGATCTAATATCCAGCCAACATCTTTTAAACCATTACCAGTTACAGTAATTACGATTCGCTTATCTTTAGGAAGTTTTCCTTCTCTCTGCTTCTTGATAAGCCCGGCAATACCTGCAGCGCTTGAAGGTTCCACAAAGATTCCCTCTTTTGCAGCAACTAGGCGATATGCCGCAAGGATTTCGTCATCAGTCACCGAATCAATTAAGCCACCAGAGGAATCGCGAGCATCAACGGCTTGCTGCCAAGATGCTGGGTTACCGATACGAATTGCCGTTGCAATTGTGTCTGGATTTTTAACAATTTCACCTAAAACTATCGGCGCAGCACCTGCAGCTTGAAAACCCCACATTTGTGGCAAGCGCTTGGAAATTCCATCCTTGAAATATTCGTTATAGCCCTTCCAGTATGCAGTTATGTTTCCCGCATTTCCAACTGGGAGCACATGTAGATCCGGTGCATCTCCCAACATATCTACAACTTCAAAACTTGCAGTTTTCTGACCTTCAATGCGATACGGATTTACCGAGTTAACAAGTGCTACTGGGTATTTTTCAGATAGTTCGCGAGCTAAATTTAAACAGTCATCAAAGTTGCCATCAACCTGCAGAAGAGTTGAGCCGTGTGCGATTGCTTGCGCAAGTTTGCCCATTGCAATTTTTCCTTCAGGAACAAGTACAACAGGACGCATCCCGGCCTTTGTTGCATATGCTGCAGCGCTTGCAGATGTATTTCCAGTTGATGCACAAATCACCGCTTTGGCACCGTCTTCTGCTGCTTTAGAAATCGCCATTGTCATTCCGCGGTCTTTAAATGATCCAGTTGGGTTAGCGCCTTCAACTTTTAACCAGATATCGTTATCTAACATTTCAGAGAGAACGCATGCTGAAACAAGCGGGGTTCCACCTTCACGAAGTGAAACTATTGGAGTCTTTGCTGAAACCGGCAGCCGATGGCGATACTCTTCGATTACGCCGCGCCATTGATGAGCGCCCTTCTTTTTAAAGATACTCATGCGCCCATTCCTTCAACTCTAATAACACTTGCAACATCTTTAACCGCATCCAAGCTGGATAAATCCGCAACAGTTGAAGCAAGAGCCGCATCTGAAGCTTTATGAGTCATGACAATTAATTCAGCGTTATCGCCGCGCCCAGTTTGGCGAACAGTTTGAATCGAGACTTCATGCTTAGCAAAAGTTTGTGCAACGGCGGCAAGTACACCTGGTCGATCAGCTACATCCAAGCGAATTAAATAGCGGGTTTTTGTTGAACCCATTGGGGCAATAGCAAGGTCGGCATAATCACTTTCGCGTGGTCCAAGCCCACCGCTTACTCGATGTCTTGCTACCGCAACTAAATCACCAAGAATTGCTGAAGCTGTTGGTGCACCACCTGCGCCGCGACCATAAAACATCATTGCTCCTGCGGATTCAGATTCCACAAAAACTGCATTGAATGCTTCACGCACTGCGGCAAGTGGATGGCTGCGAGAAATTAAGGTTGGATGAACACGAACACTTATCTTGCCATCGCTTAGTTCTGCAATTGCCAATAACTTAACAACCAAGTCGAGCGATTTTGCGACCGCAACATCCATGGCAGTTATATTTGAAATTCCTTCACGAAAAACATCGGCATCAGTTACGCGAGAGTGAAATGCTAGGCCGGCCAAGATTGCTGCCTTTGCTGCCGCATCGAACCCTTCAACATCTGCAGTTGGATCGGCCTCCGCAAAGCCAAGTGATTGCGCTTCTTTGAGCGCATCGCCAAAAGCAGCACCTGATTCATCCATCTTTGTCAGGATGAAGTTTGTTGTTCCATTAACGATTCCCATAACTCGTTGGACTCGATCACCAACCAGAGATTCACGAAGCGGGCGAAGGATTGGAATCGCACCAGCAACCGAAGCTTCATAATAAAGATCAACGCCATTCTTATCTGCTGCGGCAAATAGTTCGCCACCATGCTTTGCAAGCAGAGCTTTATTTGCTGTTACAACTGATTTGCCATTTTCAAAGGCGGAAAGAATTAAGGATCTTGCTGGCTCAATGCCTCCGATAACTTCAATAATTAAATCAATATTCGCATCTTTAACGATTGATTCAAGGTCTGTAGTCAATAACTCTTTGGAAATATTGGCTCGATTTAAATTACGAACTCCAACTTTTACGAGCTCTAATTTTGCACCCGATCTTGCAGCTAAATCCGATTGATTCGCAACAATTAAACGTGCGACTTCGCTTCCAACAACGCCGCAGCCGAGCATGCCGACCTTAAGAGTTTTCTGCGAATTCATTGGGCTATTCTCCCCTATTTTTTACTCTAGCCGAACGCTATTTAAGTGCGCTTTTCTAGTTAATACTGCGGGGCGCCTCAACAACATCTAGGGCCAATAAATCAGCCTCAACTTCACGGCGCAAAATTACCCGAGCGCTGCCGTTTTTGACGGCGACTACCGCTGGCTTCAGCATGTGGTTGTAATTACTTGCCATGCTTCGACCATAAGCCCCGGTTGCAGGGATAGCTAATAAATCTCCAGGGGCAATATCTGATGGCAAGTCGATCTCTCTAATTATGATGTCGCCGGATTCGCAGTGCTTCCCGACGAGGCGAGAATTTATTGGCGAGGCGGCAGAAGATCGATTTGCAAGAATTGCAGAATATTCTGCGCCATAAAGTCCGGGGCGAATATTGTCGCTCATTCCACCATCCACGGCGATATAGCGCCGAGTCTTTCCGCCATCAAGTTCAACATCTTTGGTCGTGCCAACTTCATAAATTGTTGTTGTTGTTGGACCAGCGATCGCTCTACCAGGTTCAATTGAAACCTTAGGAACTTTCAGGGAATGACGTGCGCACTCACTTTTAACTAAATCCGCCAACGCAGCCATTACTTTATCTGGATCAAAAGTCTTATCACCTTCAACATATGCAATTCCGTAGCCGCCGCCAACATCCAGCTCGGATAACTCTCGTTTAAACTCGTCTCTAAATTTTGCGCTCAGTTCAATTAAACGAGTTGTTGCAAGAATAAAACCTTCGTTCTCAAAAATCTGCGAACCAATATGACAGTGCAGGCCTTCAAGGGAGAGGTTAGTTGCCGCCTCAGTTTCACCAATTGCTCTCCAAGCTGCGCCACTCGCAATTGAAAAACCAAATTTCACATCTTCATGAGCGGTAGAAATTGCTTCATGGGTGTGAGCTTCAACGCCAGGAGTTATTCGCAATAGAACTCTCTGCACTTTGCCTGCAGCCGCAGCTAAGCGATTTACTCGTTCAATCTCTTGCATCGAATCAATAACGATTTTCCCTACGCCAACGCTGATTGCCTTTGCGATTTCCGCTTCAGATTTGTTATTGCCATGAACTTCAATTTGATCGGCTGGAAATTTTGCAGCAAGCGCAACAGCAAGTTCGCCACCTGTGCAAACATCAATGCCGATTCCGGCATCGCTAATCCATTTTGCAACTTCGATTGATACAAAAGATTTAGAGGCGTAATAGACCTGGCCAGCGCTGGCTCCGAAATTGCTTTCAAGAGCGCTCTTCCATCCATTTATTCGGTATTTGAAATCCGCTTCATCAATAACAAAGAGTGGGGTTCCAAATTCCTTAGCAAGTGCGGAAGATTTACAGCCACCAATAACCAGCTCGCCCGCCACAACAGCAGAATTAATCGAAAAGACTTCGGGTAAGAATTTCATTACTTACATCTTTTCTGGTGCGCTAACACCGAGTAGTTCAAGGCCGTTGGCAATCACTTGAGCAGTTGCAGAACATAAGGTAGCGCGGGCGCTATGTAGCTCGCTTGGAGTTTCATCACCCAAAGGCAAGACGCGACAATCTGAATAAAAACGATGGTAAACGCCGGCAAGCTCTTCAACATATCGAGCAACTCG
>WLCY01000058.1 GCA_009705075.1 Actinomycetota bacterium | reverse complement strand
TTGCAGCGACTAACGAGATCGAAATCTTGAGTTCACCAAATCGATTTGCAGAGATAGCTGCGTCAGCCTCTTTTATTCATGACCGCGCTGCCCGTCTCGCCTCAAAAGGTGGACCTATTTCGGCCTCGATGATTATTGATTACATTCCAGAGGCAATCCGCAAGGTGTTGCTGTAAATCTAACCAAGACCGCGATTACGTAGAGTTCTATTGCGTATCGGTGCGAAGAAGACTCTTTCAATTAAAACTCCCACCAACATAATTACAAAAATAGCTGCGAGAACGAGTGACATATCGCCAAGTTGGCGTCCGGTATCTAGCATTTGTCCTAATCCCGGTCCAAGCGCGGGCGAAACTGCGATGAGTTCTGCTGCCATTAATGAGCGCCAAGCAAAAGCCCAGCCTTGTTCTAGTCCTGATAGATATCCAGGCCAAGCCGCCGGAAGAACTATGTGTCTTATCGAAACTAATCTCTTTGCCCCAAGCACTTTGCCAACCTTTAGATAGATTCTTGGAATTTGATCAATTCCAGAAATTAGACCATTAGCGATTGATGGCACTGCACCAAGAAGCACGACTGCATAGATCGTGGCATTTGATAACCCAAACCAAATTATCGATGCTGGAACCCATGCGACTGAGGGAAGTTGTTGCAAGCCAGTTAAAATCGGTCTAAAAATTGCGCGAGCCATTTTGTTTAGGCCGAGGGCAAGACCAATAGGAGTCGCGATTACAATCGCAATTAAGAAACCTTGAACACCGCGCCGCAAAGAATTTGTTGCCGAATGCCAGAGTAGGCCCTGATTCCATTGATTTTGAAGTGAAGCCCAGACCTGACTCGGAGTTGGCAATATGTAATCTGGTTTGAATTTTAGGTAGACAGCAATTTGCCAAATCAAGATAACCAAGATGACGGCTAATACAGGAGCGACAAAATTCAATAACGAGGCAAACTTATTGCGCTTACGTGAAGTGCCCGATTCCAAGGCGTCTAGGCCGGCAGAAAATTTTGATAGATCGATATTTGAATTATCCATGTCGACTAATTTCTTCGCGCAGATCGTCAGTTATAACCCGGGCTAGCTGCGACACAGCTGGCGAATCGATTCGTCTTGGTTCCGGAATATCAACGACCCACTCCTTCAGAAATCTACCTGGCTTAGAAGACATCAGTAGAACTCGCTGACCAAGTCGAACGGCTTCTCGCACATTATGCGTTACGAAGATAATAGTTATTCCGGTGCGCTGCCAGATGCTTATTAATTCTTCATGCAAGAAATCACGAGTAATGGCATCCAATGCGGCAAATGGTTCATCCATCAAAAGGATTTTCTTCTCTTGGGCTAGAGCTCTTGCAATAGCGACACGTTGTTTCATTCCTCCCGAAAGTTCATGTGGACGCTTGTCATAAGCACTTCCTAAATGCACTAATTCCAGAAGTTCTTGTGCGCGCTTGCGCCTTAACTTCTTTGGATATTTATTTATCAAGAGCGCAAGTTCAATGTTCTTGCCTGCGCTGAGCCAAGGCATTAGTGATTGTTCTTGAAATATTAAAGTAGTTTTTTCATTAACAACCAAACTACCTGAGCTTGCAGAATCCAAGTCAGAGAGAATATTTAGCAGCGTCGATTTGCCGCAGCCCGAGGCGCCAAGAATTGAGACAAGCTCGCCATTCCGAACCGAAAGGTTTAGCCCATCAAGTATCAGTGGCTCATTCGGACCAAAATGTTTAGTTAAATCTCTTACCTCAAATGCGATTCCTGCATTATTCAATTTCGCACCTATTCCTTACCAAGGCCATCAGAGGTTACAGACTTCTTCTTTCCCTCTTTCAGTATTTGATTTAACAGAGCCAAATCGTAAATCCCAGATAATCCTTTGGATCCGAGGTTGGTAAGAAGGCCAGCATCCACTGCATCATCAGCGCTCTTGCTCAAAGTAGCCGCTAGCGGTTCATAAGAGAAGCCTAGATTTAACCAAGAGCGATTAATCACATTGTCAGCAAGCGGTTTACCTGACCATTTTGTTATTTGTTTTTGTACGTCATCTTTCGCCATAACAGTATTTTTGTTAATGAAATCCAGGCTATCTAAATGACCTTTTAAAATCGACTTCACAGTTCCTGGATATTTTGCAAGGAAAGTCGAGCTGGCTATGATATTTGTGGTAAGAAATTTAGAATTTGGCCATAATGTTTTCTCATCTAAGAAGACCTTTGCTTTTGCCTCTAATACAAGGCGCGAGGCCCACGGTTCTGGAAGCCATGCACCATCAATGTCACCGCGTTGAAATAAAGCTAGCGTTTGAGAGTTCTCGGTTGGTATCACTGTTACATCGCCCACGCCATTGATGCTGGTCTTAAATCCATTGCTCGCCAACCATGATCGCAGCGCTACGTCTTGAGTATTACCCAATTGTGGTGAGGCAATTTTCTTTCCAGCAAAGTCTGCAACACTATTTATGCCTTCACGGACAACTAACTGTGCACCATTTGAAGTTGAGCCCGAGATAATTTTTAGGAGTGTTCCTCTAGTTGATGCGAAGCCTGAAATCGAAGGATTCGGACCGATGTAGGTCACATCTAATGCACCACCTTTTAGCGCCTCAATGGCAGCTGGTCCGGCATTAAACGCAATGTATTCAATCTTTGTCTTATCTTTATCTAAGTATTTCTCAAAGAATTTGCGTTCCTGTGCCACAAGCGCAGGAGCATGAGTGACGTTAGAGAAAAAACCAATTCGCACAACATCTGATGTTGCGAGCTTTACTATTTTTGGCTTCTTGGGTTTAGGACTCTTGCTTGCAGCAAAACTTGCACCTGAAAACACTGAAGTTGCAATGAGCGCTGTAATTAACGTAACTGATAGCTTTCTAACTCCAAGTTTACGAGTGCGTATCATGCGGATTAATCTCCTTCAAATCACCGAAATTAGGCGGGTATCGCCTATTTCCCTACTAGATTAATAGGAAATAGGTCCTATTGCAATTACCCAAGAGGAGAGTCG
Source organism: Actinomycetota bacterium (assembly GCA_009705075.1). Taxonomy (GTDB): domain Bacteria; phylum Actinomycetota; class Actinomycetes; order Nanopelagicales; family Nanopelagicaceae; genus AAA044-D11. Next base: position 2,130 of record WLCY01000058.1, on the reverse strand, counting down.
TTCACAAAAAGATATGAAATGCTGAGAGAATGGTCAGGTGAAAATAGGTGCGAAAGTGGATTATGGGATCCAGGCTCTAGTTGAAATTGCCGTGCAGTCCGAGAAATCAAAGTTGATAAGCGCCGAGAAGATTTCCAGTCGCCACGATATTCCGCCCAAATTCTTAGAGGGAATCTTGGCAACACTTACTAAGGCCGGAATCATTTCTAGTCATCGCGGACCAGATGGTGGATATGAAATGTCTGTCGACCCAAGAGAAGTTTCTATCGCTGATGTTTTTAGAATTCTTGATGGACCTTTAGCTGCCGTGAAAGGTGAGGCGCCTGAAAATGCAAAGTACCAGGGAGTCAATAAGAATTTGACGGATGTGTGGATAGCAACTCGTGTAGGGCTAAGGGACATATTGGAAAACATTTCGATTCAAGAAGTGATTTCGGGGAAGTTTTCACCAGAAATAAAGAAGGTGCTAGCTGAAAAAGGCGCTTGGGCTCGTCGATAATGATCTTCCTTCCATAGCGATGGTTTAATTACCTTGTGTCCACAGCAGATTTAGTAGCGCAATTAATCGCCCTTGTGGGCAGTGATGTTGTGCGCAGTGACGCCGTTTCATTGCAGGCATATAGCCGCGATGCGACTCCGATGTTTGAAGGCCTGCCGGAAGTAATTGTTGCGCCAAGGAATACTGAAGAAGTTTCAAAGATTGTTAAATTCGCACACGACACCAAAACTCCAATAATTGCTCGTGGTGCTGGAAGTAATTTATGCGCAGCAACCGTTCCCCTAAATGGCGGAATTGTCATGAGCATGAATAATATGAATAAAGTTCTTGAAGTTTCAAAATCCGAGATGATTGCGGTTGTTCAACCAGGCGTTACGAATTTAGCTTTAGATCAACTTGTAGAAAAAGAAGGTCTGCGCTTTGTTCCTGACCCAGGATCTCGAAATGTTTCAACAATAGGTGGAAACGTTGCTACCAGTGCCGGCGGTCTGCGCGGCTTGAAATACGGCACCACAAGAAATTACATCTTAGGTTTAGAAGCAGTTTTGGGAACTGGTGAAATTATTCGTACCGGCGGTCGATTGGTAAAAGATGTCGCGGGGTATGACGTGACCAGATTATTGGTTGGCAGCGAGGGAACTTTGGCGGTATTCACTGAAATTACTGTGGCACTTGCGCCAAGACCGGAAGCATCGAAATATGGCGTTGCTTACTTTGAAGATTTAGCTGCCGCTGCAGGCGCCGTAGAGAAAATAATTACATCTGGAATCTTGCCCGCGACGTTAGAGTTTTTGGATAACACCTGCTTGGTTGCAGTTGAAGATTTCGCACACCTTGGTTTAGACACTAAAGCTGGTGCGCTCTTATTGTTTGGTGATGATGGTGATGCAATTTCAATTGAGCAGAGCGTTAGCAAGATGGCCGAGATTGCTAAATCTTCAAGTGGTTGCCGTGGCGTAACCCTTGCTGCTGATGTTGCTGCGGCCGAGGCCTTGTTATATGCGCGCAGATGTTCGCTGCCGGCTCTTGCTCGTTTGAGTTCACTTTCAATCTTGGAAGATATTGCGGTGCCAAGAAAAGTTATGGCCGAGGTTGTAACCAGAATCGAAGCAATTGGTAAGAAGCATGGACTTCGCATCGGAACCTTTGGTCATGCTGGTGATGGAAATCTGCACCCAACAATTGTTTTAGATAAAGATAATCCCCTTGAAGTTGTGGCAGCGGAATTAGCGCTTGCTGAAATCTTTGCCCTCCCCCTTGAATTTGGTGGAAGTATCACTGGTGAACATGGCGTTGGGTCTGCGAAATTGCCATATCTTGAAGGAAAAATTGGTCCGGTAAATATGGAATTACAGCGCAACATAAAGAAGGTATTCGATCCAGCCGGAATATTAAATCCAGGACGTATTGGGTCATGAGAGAGAAATTTAGCCAAGATAAATTAGATCGTTGTATCTCTTGCGGATACTGCCTACCTGCCTGCCCTACTTACAAAATAACTGGAAATGAAGAGTCATCACCGCGTGGTCGAATCACTTTGATGCGCGCAGTGCAGAACGATAAATTGCCAGCAATCGATTTGCTAGGTGAATCCTCTTTCTGTCTAGGTTGTCGCGCTTGCGAGCCAGTCT
>WLCY01000057.1 GCA_009705075.1 Actinomycetota bacterium | reverse complement strand
GTTCGAGAGCGCGTCGGAATATTTGATGTTTCACACTTAGGCAAAATAAGCGTTAAAGGAGTCGGCGCAAAGGATTTTGTAAACACTATGGTTACAAATGATCTAAACCGGATAGCGCCGGGCTCTGCGCAATACAACCTATTTTGTAATGACGCTGGTGGCGTAATTGACGATTTAATAGTCTATGAATTTGCGGCCGATGACATTTTCATAATTCCTAATGCTTCAAATTGCGCGCAAGTTGCTGCAGATTTATCAGCCAGTGCACCTTCCGGAATTGAAGTTAAAAACATCCACCAGCAATATGCCGTGTTAGCGGTTCAAGGACCAGATAGCAATAAAGTTATGCAGAACCTCGGCCTGAATCTCGATCTTGAATACATGTCATTCACAAAGACTTTACTGCCAAATTTTGAAGCACTTGGAGAGATAATAATTTGTCGCACTGGTTATTCTGGAGAGTTTGGTTATGAATTACTTCCAACTTGGGAGAGTGCGGAATCTCTTTGGAAAATTTTGCTAAGTGAAATATCAAAGTTGGATGGAAGAGTATGTGGCCTTGGCGCACGAGATACCCTGCGAACTGAAATGGGGTATCCGCTACATGGTCATGAATTGTCGCTAGAGATTTCGCCCGTCGAAGCAAGTGCCAATTGGGCGGTCGTTTACTCCAAAGCTGATTTTCGTGGCAAGAGAGCACTTGAAAGCGAGAAGGCTGCGGGACCTAAACGAAGTTTGCGTGCACTTAAATGCATAGACCGAGGAATTCCGAGAGCTGGGATGAGTGTTTTGGATCTCGAAGGTAAGGTAATTGGAGAAGTAACAAGTGGAACGTTTTCTCCGACGCTAAAGATTGGTATTGCACTCGCGCTATTGAATCCGATGGCTAAATTAGATGATCAAGTTCAGATTGATATTAGAGGACGTTTGAGCCAGGCACAGATCGTTAAAGCGCCATTTGTGGAGTCACACGTTCGCTAATTTGGAAGATCTTTCTTCGCAATAATCACTGGACGCCCGGAATCTAACGTGAACACATTGATTCGATTTTCAAAGGCTTCCTGCAATTGTGGTGAGTGAATAACCTGATCAGAAGGCCCATCAAGAAGTACCTTGCCTTCATGCATGACGATTATTTTCTCGGCATACATCGCAGCAAGAGTGATGTCATGCATCGTAGAAATGATTGTGACACCGCGCTCTTTTAGTAGCTCAATGTTATTTAAGACTGCGATTTGATGATGTAAATCAAGCGCGCTGGTTGGCTCGTCTAGCAAAATTAGAGTTGGTTCTTGAACGAGTGCACGTGCAATTAGCGCCCGCTGCATTTCACCACCAGAAAGTTGTGAAACAAATTGGCTCTGCATTCCAAATAACCCAGTAAGTCTTAAAATATCTGCAACAAGATGCCTGCTCTTGCTGCTTTCGTTCCCCCAACCGTCTCGCTTTGAGCGCCCCAACATTACATATTCGCTAACGCTCATTCCGATTGGAATTTGGGGATGTTGCGGAACGAAGGCGACGTTTCGGTCATGATTTCTATAGACCTCAAAACCATTATCAACGATCGAACCGGAATATGGCTGCGAACCTAAAAGGGCCCTTAAGAATGTGGTCTTTCCCGCGCCATTGGGCCCAACTAAACAGGTCCACATGCCATCTGCAATTTCAACGTTGATATCTTGGAGGATTATTCGTTCGCCGAATCTAATAGTTAAATCATTGACCTTAATCACTTTGTGACCAACCTTTTCTTACGTAGTACAACTAAGAAGAATGGCGCTCCGACAAAGGCAGTGATAACACCTATCGGCAATTCCGCGGGCGACAAGAGCGTTCTTGCACCAAGGTCTGCGAGTACAAGAAAACTTGCCCCTACTAGCGCGATTGTAAGCAAACCTCGGTTTGTAACTCGGTGGGTAATTCCTCGAACCAGATGGGGAACTACGATTCCAACAAAACCGATTAACCCACTCGCGGACACGGCGGTGGCGGTAGCTAAGGTTGCGGCGATTACTGCAATTATCCGCAACTTATTTGGATTAATCCCAAGGGAATAAGCCTCTTCATCAGTCAGCATTAAGCCATCTAATTGCTTGGAAACTGTTATCAAAATTGTCAGGGCAATCAAGATGTAGATTGCCGACCAAGTCACAACCTGCCAGTTAGCAACCGTTAACTCACCTAAAATCCATGAATAAACTGGCCGAAGTGAAGAACTGTTGCGCTGTTGAAGATAAGTTTGAACAGCTGTCGCAAAGGAACCAACGGCGATCCCTGAAAGCAGTAGGGAATTAGGTTCTGCAAAGAATTTTCCTGAAATAAAGAAACTAACGAGAACCGCCAAGATTGCACCAATGAAAGAGAAGATTGGTAGCAAGCTATAGAGGTTAGCTCCAGTATTCGTTATAGCAATCGTTGCGCCAAGGCCAGCACCGGCTGCGGCACCAAGGAGATATGGATCGGCTAAGGGATTGCGAAAAACAGTTTGATAAACCGCCCCGCTAGTTGCAAGTGCTGCGCCAACAAGTGCGGCCAGGAGTGCACGTGGCAATCTCAGATCAATTAACAAAGTTCGCTCTTGCCCAGTTAAGCCGCCATCTAATCCGAAAAGTGTGCGAAGAATTTTCTGGAAGCTAAGGGATACCGGGCCGAAACTGACCGCAAGAATTCCAACAAAAAATAGGAGAGCAAGCGAAATGGCCGTTATCTTCCAATTCCAAATCGGTGGAAGCCCACTCTCACTTCTCTTCGCTCTCATTTTATTTAAGCAATCTTCGCTATCGCAGTAGCGATAAATTGGTAAAAGTCAGCGAGCCTTGGTCCCCAACGGGATGGAATATCTTCAGGTAGCGAAATCACATGTCGCTTTGAAACCGCCGAAATCCCATTCCAACCAGGACGTTTTGCCAAAGTGGAAATAGATTCTCCATATTGAGCGTCTGCTAAGAAAATTATTTTCGGATTAGCCTTAATTAAATACTCCGATTGAAGTTGCGGATAACCGGCTGAATCTGCATTCGCAGCAGGATCTGCAATATTGGACAGATTGAAGTCTTTGTAAACCTTGCCAATAAAGGTATCTGATGTCGCGGTATATAGCGTGTCATCTAGCTCATGAAAAAATGAAACCTTTTTCAGTTTTCGGCCGCTCTTAATTGCGCTATTGATTTTAGATTTCATTTTTGCGATTACAGCTCGGGCGCCCACGATATTGCCTGTGGCGCGACCCAGGGCAGAAACCTCTAAGTAAACTTCACTCAGATCGTCAGGGGCGTGCTCAAGAAAAACTTTAATCTTTAGCTTCTCCAGCGCGGATTTAACTTCCAAAGCCTTGGTCGCATCCGCATTTAAAATAATTAAGTCAGGCTTATAGTTCACGAGCGCTTCTACATTTGGGCTAAATGCCGAGAGTTTGGTAATCGGTGCACTGCTTGGATAGTTAGACAAATCATCGACTGCAATAACTTGTGGACCAGCCCCGATAGCAAAGAGAGTTTCGGTTGCACTTGGGGAGAGCGAAATGATTCTTTTCGGAGCCGAATTAACCGCGTGCGCGGGTAGGGCTCCAAAAAGAGATATAACAACTACCAGCGTTAATTTTCGTACTGAAGATCCAGCTTTTGTTTTGAACATAAAAATCTCCCTCAAGAGTTTTTGAGGGAGGAAGTTTGGGCGATAAGAAAAATAAATTTCTCTTGAGGCCCGACCTTCCTCCGAGGTCGGATACTTCAATAATGAGTTAGGCGACCTGGCTTGGATTTGTATTCGAGTTTTTATATCGAACCAAATCTCTACAGTTGCGGGACAGCGCCGGGTTTTCACCGGACTTCGCTAAACGCATTACTACTGAAAAAACAAGGTGATTTCAGTGGTCGAAAATTAGCACCATTTCAATCTTTTTTGCGAGAACGGCGGCCAATCGTGAAGGCGATTCCTAGAGCAACTACTAGTCCAGCGCCTGCAGCAAACAATTCTGCGCCTTCAACGCCCTCATGAGCATCGGTTATGGAATGTTCGGGTTCATTGTTTTCCGAGTCACTCGCCAAGGCGGAGTTCGGAAATATGAATAATGCAATTGCAATTACTGTCGAAAATACTTTTTCCTTCATGGGATACAGACTACGCTCTTGCCTATGGAATATCGTCGCCTCGGCTCCTCAGGAATGTATGTCTCAGAAATCTCATATGGTAATTGGATTACTCACGGCTCTCAGGTGGAAGCCGATGCCGCGATTAAATGTGTTCATGCTGCCTTGGATGCTGGAATAACGACCTTTGATACTGCCGATGTTTATGCGGGCACCAAGGCCGAGAGCGTGTTGGGGAGAGCGCTAAAAGGCGTAAAGCGCGAAAGCTATGAACTATTTACCAAAGTTTATTGGCCAACAGGTCCGGGCAAGAATGACCGCGGTTTATCTCGAAAGCACATCATGGAGTCCGTCCATGCCTCACTAAAGCGTTTAAATACTGATCACATTGATCTTTATCAGATGCATAGATTTGATCACGAAACTCCAGTCGAAGAATCACTTCGTGCATTTGATGATTTGATACGTCAAGGCAAAGTTCATTACATTGGATTTTCTGAGTGGAGCGCTCCTCAGATAAGTCAGGCGCTAGAAATTCAAAAAGCCAGAGGCTTCGACAGATTCGTTTCAAGCCAACCGCAGTATTCGATGCTGTGGCGTGTAATTGAATCAAAGGTTGTCCCACTCTGTGAAAGTGAAGGGATCGGCCAAATTGTGTGGTCGCCCGTTGCGCAAGGAGTTTTGACTGGAAAATATCTACCTGGAAAGAAGCCACCAACAGGCTCGAGGGCTACAGATAAGAAGAGCGGTGCCGAAATGATTTCGCGCTGGATGCGGGATGAAGTTCTGACCGCAGTTGCTAAGTTAAAACCGATAGCAGATTCAGTTGATCTGACAATGTCTCAACTTGCCCTGGCATGGGCACTCTCGAATCCAAATGTTTCATCCGTGATTATGGGAGCATCAAAACCAGCTCAGGTAAAGGAAAATGTTAAAGCATCAGGCGTGAAGTTGAGCGGGGAAATTCTTAAGGAAATTGATAAGGCCCTCGGATCTATTCCAGAATCAAATCCGGATAAAACCGAGAGCCCAAATCCAAGGCCTTAAAAATATTTAAATTTTGTCGCCAAGTTTCTTCTG
>WLCY01000056.1 GCA_009705075.1 Actinomycetota bacterium | reverse complement strand
ATCCGTTAGATTGAAGCGAGCACTTTTATCAGAGTCAGATAGGCCATTTAAACCAGAGCTACTGTTTAAACCAGAGTTACTGTTTAAACCAGGGCTACTGTTTAAACCAGAGCTACTGTTTAAACCAGAGCTACTGTTAAAACCAGAGCTACTGTTTAAACCAGAGCTACTGTTTAAACCAGATTCTTGCTCGGTGCGCTGGTGCGCAGCGCCTGCATTGGCGCGCATCCTGTAGCCGTTCTGCTTTTGGAAAGCGCGAAGTTTTTCTCTCGCAACACCATTCGTCTTGTGAGCCAATCTATCAATCGCCAACATGATTGTTTGAGCATCTGGCGCAGGTAGAAAAGCAACGATAGTTGCCATCCCATTTGCATTGGGATAGCAGGAAACTTTTCGCGTCGTTTTTTCTTCAACTGCCGCTGACTCAAATTGATCTGGCGCGAACATGGCAATGCATGATCGAACTTTGTTTGCTACCTGGGCAGGAGTGTGAAACTCTGCATGTGCAATGGCTTCATCTTCAATTAACTTCAAAACTTCAGGAGCAACGCCCTGTCGAATTAATTGCGCACTTTCTCTAGCAATTACATTGGCATGTGCAGGCGAGATATCACCAATTGCAAGCGCTGCAGTAGCGCCAGGAAGATATTGAGTCAGAGTTCTTGCGACGTCTATTCGGCTTTGCGCTGTTGCGCCAGACATGCGTAGCGCTGTTGCAATTTCTTCTCGTTCAGAATCATCAACTCCAGAATACATAGATTCAGATCGACTTGGCTCATTTCCAGCCACAACAATAATTGCGCTCTGCATCCATACATTGAACCAACCGCTCTGCTTCTCAAGTGCAGCTAAATAATCTACCCGCCCTGCATAGTCCAGAGAATCTGGAGAAATTTCCCAAAGTTCATTCACAACCGCAATTCCTGCAGGAAGATGGAGGAGTTCGGCAATGCGTTCACCTACAACTCGCTTTTCATCAACTTTGTTTTGCATATCTGAATCATTGTGGATGGCACTGACATTGAGATTAGAATTAATGCGAAATTTAGGTTTGGGGAGAATTAGTTGTGGATAACAGGAATCTGTTCGCCGCAATTAATTGCAATCTGTTTTGTTTTTCTTGAATTCACGCCATAATTAACCTGTGAGCACCGCTAATGAACTCAACAACTTAAATCGACTTGTTGGTGAGATAAAGACGCTTACTGGTTCGATAACGATTTTGCAGAGATCGGTAGATTCGAAGGACGAGGTATCTATTGCAACCGCGCTTGACGCAATTAACTTCCGCGTCAGAGAGATTGCCAAACTTTCTTTACAGATTAATAACTTTACTTTTTCAATCGACAGCGTCTTGGCTGAACTTTCAAATCCGGCCCCAAGCAGTAAAACCTTGCATGATTTATTAGATGGCCCCTTGGAAGCACTGAGGAAGAGAGCGCTTAGCGAAATTCTTACTCTCTCAATCCAATAGATCCAATAGCCAGACACCTTTAGTTAAATAGCCTAAGACTTTCTATCTAGCCGCGACGTAATCGTTTTCGGCTCTCTGCTCTGATGTCCTAGACTCCTCACATGTCCAAAGTCCTCGCATCCTTGCCGGTTGGTGAAAGAGTAGGAATCGCCTTCTCGGGCGGCCTAGACACTTCTGTCGCCGTTGCCTGGATGCGCGAAAAAGGCGCAGTCCCTTTTACTTACACTGCAGATCTTGGCCAATATGATGAACCAGATATTGATTCAGTTCCAGGTCGCGCAAAAGAATATGGTGCCGAAGGATCGAAACTTGTTGATTGCAAAGAAGCGCTAGTTGAAGAAGGTTTCGCAGCAATTGCTTGCGGGGCATTTCATATTCGTTCAGGTGGAAAAACTTATTTCAATACAACACCACTAGGCCGTGCGGTAACCGGAACACTTCTAGTTCGCGCGATGCTAGAAGATAACGTTTCAATCTGGGGTGATGGCTCAACTTATAAAGGTAATGACATTGAACGTTTTTATCGCTATGGACTTCTTGCAAATCCAAATTTAAAGATTTATAAGCCATGGCTCGATGCTGATTTTGTTGCCGAACTTGGTGGACGTAAAGAGATGTCTGAATGGCTTTCAAAAAGGAAATTGCCCTATCGCGATAGCGTGGAGAAGGCTTATTCAACCGATGCAAATATTCTTGGCGCAACCCATGAAGCGAAAACTTTAGAGAATCTTGATACTTCACTAGAAATAGTTGAACCAATCATGGGCGTTGCATTCTGGAAGGATTCGGTAAAGATTGAATCTGAAGATGTGAAGATTGAATTTTCCAAAGGTCGCCCCGTAGCAATTAATGGCGAGAAGCTGGGCGCTGTTGCCTTGATGATGAAGGTAAATGAAATCGGTGGGCGCCACGGACTTGGAATGTCGGATCAGATTGAAAATAGAATTATCGAGGCAAAGAGCCGTGGCATTTATGAAGCACCAGGGATGGCGCTATTACATATTGGGTACGAGCGTTTGATAAGTGCGATTCACAACGAGGACACAATTGCGAATTATCATGCCGAAGGCCGCCGTTTAGGCCGTCTTCTATATGAAGGACGCTGGTTAGATCCACAATCACTAATGCTTCGAGAATCCCTAATGCGTTGGGTTGCATCGGCAGTAACCGGAGAAGTAACTATTCGCCTCCGTCGCGGTGATGATTTCTCAATCATAAATTCAACAGGCCCAGGTTTTAGTTATCACCCAGATAAGTTATCCATGGAGCGGACTGAAGATGCAGCATTTGGTCCTACCGATCGCATCGGACAATTGACAATGCGAAACCTCGATATCGCAGATACCAGAGCAAAGTTAGAAATGTATGCCAATCAGGGTCAACTTGGCGATGGCCAATTCAAGTTGATCAAAGAGATCGACAACAAGAAAAAATAGAGGCAAAAATGAGCAGTTCTAGCGTTTCATATGAAGGCGCATCAAATCAGGTTGAAACTTCTATCGAAATTCAACTAACAAATCGCGATCGCAAAACAGTATTCTTTCGTGGCATTTTGGTTTTCCCAGCCGTTGTTTTCATAGCCTCATTTACTCAATCAATGGATGCCGGTGCATCATTCGGTGGCTTACTTTTTCTTCCAGCTCTTCTAGCTCTCTTAGTCCGAGGGGTATATCCAAGTTATGTGCTCTCGTTCAACAAATCTATGTTGGAACTAAATGCGCGCATTGCCGCTTTTGCACTTCTATTGACCGACGAATATCCATCAATTGAAGCAAATCCAAATATTAAAGTTGAACTTCCTGAAATCGAAGGCGGCGCAAAACTCTCGCGGGTGCTACCTCTAGTTAAGTGGATCTTCGCCATTCCACTTTTTATAGTGGGAATTGTTTATGCACTAATCGCACTTGTCTTAACTTTTGCGGCCTGGATTATTACTAGTGCAACTGGAAACTATCCAGAGAGCATCGCAAACTTTGTCCTTGGAACTATTGAATTCTGGAATCGGGTTTACGGTTATGCAGCAATCCTCGTAACCGACGATTACCCACCTTTCACCCTTTAATCCAGATACCAAACTGATTAATCCAGATACCTAACTGAGCCTATTGCGCTCAATTCTCATAAATCAGCTGGTAATTAACCCTGCAAAATCGCGTGTAGTTACGCAGTTACTGCCGCGTAGCGACCTACCATTTTTTTGTAAGTTCCCCGGCTATAGAGATTTCTATAGTGATTCACAAAGGAAATGGGAAGGAAAGTGAATGTCGCTTTTATCTTGGAAACTTCATGGAAATGGAAAAAAAGTTAAGGATGGCGATGTTGTAAAGCCAGGCGAGCGCCTAGCTTGGCCATTAACAATTGGTGTGGGTATTCAACACATTGCAGCAATGTTTGGTGCCACATTCTTGGTGCCAATAATTACTGGATTCCCACCAAGCACAACTTTATTTTTCTCTGGCGTTGGAACGCTGATATTTCTTACTCTGACAAAGAACAAAGTACCTAGCTATCTAGGATCATCATTTGCATTCCTTGCGCCAATTGCGGCAGCAATGTCAAACGGTGGAATGGCAGTAGCTCTCGGTGGCGTAGTAGCTACCGGTGTAATTCTCGCCGTAGTTGGCTTAGTAGTTAATGCAATCGGCATTGGCTGGATTAACTGGCTCTTGCCTCCGGTTGTTACAGGTTCAATTGTTATGATCATTGGCCTAAACCTTGCAGGTGCTGCGAATAATAACTTCAAGCAAGCGCCCGTGACTGCAATCATTACACTAGCTGCAGTTGCACTTATCGGAGCGGTCTCAAAGGGCTTCCTCGGTCGCATCAGCATCTTTGGTGGCATTGTTGTGGGATATGCATATGCCGCATTTATTGGCGACATTAACTTTGATGGTGTTAAAGCTGCAAAGTGGATTGCGATGCCAACATTTACAACACCAACATTTGACACCAATGCAATCTTGCTATTTATTCCTGTAGTTCTTGTTTTGATTGCTGAAAATGTGGGACACGTTAAGGCAGTATCTGCAATGACTGGCAAAGATCTTGATGGCCAAATGGGTAATGCGCTATTCGCAGATGGTGTTGCAACAACCCTTGCGGGCGTCGGCGGCGGTTCTGGTACAACTACTTACGCTGAAAATATCGGCGTTATGGCTGCTACTCGAATTTACTCAACAGCTGCTTATTGGGTGGCTGGCGTTGGCGCAATCTTGCTCTCACTTTCTCCAAAGTTTGGCGCAATCCTTAGCGCTACTCCTGCTGGAGTTCTTGGTGGAGTTGGAGTTGCTCTTTACGGAATGATCGGCGTTCTTGGTGCCAAGATCTGGATCGAGAATAAAGTTAATTTCGGAAACTCAACAAACCTCTTAATCGCAGCAACTACTTTGATTATCGGCATTGCTGACATGACATGGAAGCGTGGCGATTATTCCTTCGGTGGAATTATCAACGGAACTTTGGTTGCCGTAATCGGTTACCAAGTTCTACGCGCCCTAAATAAGGCGGCTGGAAAGGCTGAATAGCCTCTAGTACCAACGAAAATCGGGCTTTGGGCGTATCGCTGTCCAAGGCCCGATTTTTTATTATTCAATTCAATTAAATTGCCTTTGAATTACCCAATAACGCCCAATCAAGGGCTCTATAAATTTGGGCTTACTGCTATTAGACTCGTAGCAGATTTATATTTTAAATAATCACACATGATTGGGGAGT
>WLCY01000055.1 GCA_009705075.1 Actinomycetota bacterium | reverse complement strand
TTTCGGTGCAACGTGAGTTACATCTTTATCGCCAATGCGAATTGAACCAGTGTCAACTTCTTCTAGGCCAGCAAGCATGCGGAGTGATGTTGATTTTCCGCAACCTGAAGGTCCAACTAGAACAAGGAATTCACCATCATTGATAGTTAGATTTAATTTATCTACTGCAGGCTTGGTGGTGCCTGGATAAACGCGAGATGCGTTTTCAAATACGACTGATGCCATCTTTTTACTTCTCCTTTTCCGGACAGGTACGTGCCCGACGATCCTTTGGATAAAGGTTTTAACCCCGCTCGGATGAGCGTGGGCATAGGTTACGCGTCTGTGGCAATGAACGCCACCTAAAAAGCGAGAGCGGGGCTCCTAAAGAAGTTACCCTTACGCCTGTGACCATTCATATCCTCCGAGATATTGGCCTAGTGCTCCTGTTTATTGGAGTCGCTGGCCTCTTTGTGGCCGCAGAGATCGCCCTGATCTCACTTCGAGAGTCGCAGATTCGCCAACTCGAGGGCACTAGTAAGCGCGGTGATCGCGTTGTGGCGCTAGCCAAGAATCCGAATCGATTCCTAGCAGCCGCTCAAGTTGGAATTACCTTCCTAGGTTTCTTGTCAGCCGCACTCGGGTCCGAACGACTTGGTAAGTATGTTTCTCCCGTCTTTGAAGAGTGGGGGCTTTCAAGGAGCGTTAGTGAAACTCTCGCACTTATTTCAATCACAATTGTAATTGCATATATCTCACTTGTTTTTGGCGAACTAGTGCCGAAACGCCTCGCCCTTTATCGAACAGAAATAATTGCGCTCGCCGCAGCGCCCACTATTGATTTAATGGCGAAAATTTTTCGCCCAGTTATTTGGTTGTTATCTAAGTCAACCGATGCTGTTGTAAAACTCTTCGGGCTAAATGCAAAAGAAGCGCGCAGTGAAATCTCCGAAGCTGAATTAGTTGATTTAGTTTCTGGGCATACTTCACTTAGCGAAGAAGAGCGAGAGATAGTAGAAGAAGTTTTTGCCGCGGGAGATTTGCAATTACATGAAATTATGGTGCCAAGAACTGAAGTTGATTTCATGGATGTTGGCCTATCTATCAGCGATGCGATTGCCGTGGCGGTTAAGGATTCACATTCAAGATATCCCGTAACCAGAGGAAGCACGGATGAGGTGATTGGTTTTCTGCATGTCCGTGATTTGCTAAATCCAAAGGTGCATTCAACTTCAGGTGCAACAATTTTGGAATTAGTTCGCCCAGTACTAAATCTTCCAGGAACAAAGGGAGTTTTACCTGCGCTTGCCGAAATGCGCAATAAACGGAGTCATATCGCTGTTGTCTTAGATGAATATGGCGGAACTGATGGAATTGTTACTCTCGAAGATTTAGTTGAGTGCCTAATCGGGGATATTCAAGATGAATATGATTCTGAGGATGGCGAAGTTACGCCGCAGGCAAAAACTGGAGACTTTGAAGTTGATGGTCTAATTTCACTTGAAGATCTTTACGATGAAACCGGAATAGTTATTCCAGAAGGACCATATGAAACTGCCGGTGGCTTTGTCATGCACCATTTAGGCCGTATTCCAGAGGTTGGCGATGTCGTCAAGATGAGTAAGGCCCAGATAACCGTTCTAACTTTAGAGGGGAAGCGGGCAGGTCAATTATTGATCTCCAGTAATGAATGGGAAGATGACGCCCATGAATGAGAACGTTAAAGAGCGGGTGCTTTCGGGCATACAGCCAACTCATGACTCTTTCCACTTAGGAAATTACTTAGGCGCCATCAAGCAGTGGGTAGATCTACAGAATTCAAGTGATGCTTTTTACTGCGTAGTTGACCTTCATGCTCTTACAGTTGAAACCAATCCGGAAGATTTACGGAAACGAACTCTCTCTTCAGTTGCGCAATTAATAGCTCTTGGTCTCGACCCCGATAAATGTACGCTCTTCATCCAATCTCATGTACCGGCTCACAATCAATTAGCTTGGGTTATGGAATGTATAACTGGTTTTGGTGAGGCGAGTCGGATGACTCAATTCAAAGATAAATCTCAGAAGGCTGGTTCTGATCGCACTGTAGTTGGTTTGTTCACATATCCAATTTTGCAAGCAGCAGATATTTTGCTTTATCAAGCACATAAAGTTCCGGTAGGCGAAGATCAACGACAACACATTGAACTAACTAGAGATCTTGGTCAACGCTTTAATTCAAGATTTGGCGAAGTCTTTACAATCCCAGAGGGATATATCCTGAAGGCCGGAGCAAAAATTAATGATTTACAAGAACCAACCGCAAAGATGAGTAAGTCGAGCGCATCTAGTTCTGGCGTAATTGAACTTATGGATAGCCCAGAAATAAACACTAAGAAAATAAAGAGCGCAGTCACAGATACTGGCCGTGAAGTGACCTTTGATGAGAAAGAAAAACCTGGTATTTCAAATCTATTAACTATTTATAGTTCACTTACTGGCAAAAGTATCGCGGCATCAGAATCAGATTTTGCTGGAAAAGGTTATGGCGATTTCAAAGGCGCTGTCGCTGAAGTCGTAGTTGATTATCTAAAGCCAGTTAGAGATAAGGCAAATGAACTTCTTCAAGATGAGGTTCACTTAAGTAAACTACTTAAAATTGGAGCCGAAAAGGCAGATGCTGTCGCGTCAAAGACTCTTAAAGAAACTTATGCGGCACTTGGATTAATTTCTCGTGGCTAGACGTGCACTTTCACTAATTCTCTTAATCGCACTTCTGCCACTTGCCAGCGCACCATCGCAAGCTACCCCAGCAAAAGTTAAAATCGGAATCGTTTATGACGTTGGTGGGCGCGGTGATAAATCCTACGATGATGCAGCCGCAATTGGAGTTGATGCTGCGAAGAAAAAATTTGGTCTTTCAGACTTTGATGTCCGCGAATTAGTAACAACTGGAATTGATTTCGATCGCGAAAATCGAATCGAATTCCTTGTAAAAGCCAAATATGATCTAGTCATTGCAATTGGGCCTAATTTTGACCAAGCCATGACATATATGTCTGAAAAATACCCGGAATCAATGTTTGCAATAGTTGGTAGCTCAGGAGTTGAATCAATAAATGTGAGCTGCATGGCTTTCTCTGCCGATCAGAGTGCATTTCTTGCGGGCGTTATGGCCGCCGCAAATAGCAAGAGTGGAAAAGTTGGTTTTATCGGCGACAGCTCTCACCCGGCAAATGATTTAACTCTTCGAAATTTTCAGGCTGGAGTTAAATTTGGATCGACAAAGACGAAAGTAATTGCTCGCAACGCAACTACTTCGGCCGCCGAGGAAGTAACTGCTATGTCTGGCCAGGGCGTGGATGTTATTTTCGCAACCTGGTTTAAAAATGCCAGCGTAGTTAATGCAATTTCTAAACTAGCAAAGCGCAAGAAAGCCATAAAGCTGATTGGAGTAAGACCGGACCAATATTTTCTAGCAACCAAAGAAGCGCAAAAGTTTCTCATCGGCTATGTAAATCAACGATACGACAGCGCCGTCTACGATTTGTTTAAGGCCGCTGTGGCAGGTAACACCATCACTGAAGAGGTAGATGTCAATAAAGGTGTATTTGGTCGAATCTATAACTTAGAAAACAAGGGTTTTGAGTTGATTGATATGACAGCTAGCCAGGTGTCAAAGAGCGCAGTTGCTCGAGCTAAAGCCGCGATTTTAACTAAGAAGATAAAGCTAGTTAAGTAACTTTAGATTCCGATTGGATGCCAGATGGTTTTTACTTCCATAAAGTTGGTCATACGTTTAGTTGATTGAGGTTCGCTAAACGAATAAATACGCTTTAAATTTTCGGCGCCCAACTCTTTGAGTTCAGTAAAATCTTTACTTCCTACTCCAGTTGCATCTATTCCATCGATATCCATATGCGATCCTGCCCAAGTTAGAAACTGGTCAAGTTTTCCAGTGAGGATGTTTACTACTCCAGCTGGAACATCACTTGTCGAAATACATTCGGCCAAAGTTATTGCACAGAGTGGATACTTCTCATTTGCAATAAGAATCGCAGTATTGCCACTCGCAATAATCGGAGCCAAGCTTGCAGTAAGGCTTAGTAGTGATGGTTTTGAGTCAGCAAAGATTGCTACTACACCGAGGCTCTCTGGAATTGAGAAGTTGTAATAGGGACCAGAGACAGGATTTGTTGAGCCCGAAATCGAATCTATCTTGTCACACCAACCGGCATACCAAACCCAAGTATCAATTGCGCTCTCTACCTGAAGCTTTGCCGCGGCAGAAGTTGCACCCTCTTGGGCAATAATTTCAGAGACAAATTGCTCCTTACGTCCTTGCATGATTTCAGCAACGCGATAAAGAATCTGGCCTCTATTAAAGGCAGTAGCACCACTCCAACCCGGGTGCGCAGTGCGAGCTGCAACAACAGACTCGCGTAAATCTTTCCTAGAGCCCAAGCAAGGATTGGCTAAGAACTTTCCTTTCGAGTCAGTAACTTCGTAAACTCGACCAGATTCACTTCGAGGAAAGTTGCCGTTGATAAATAGTTTGTAGGTCTTCATTACATCTATTCGCATTTTAGTATTGACCCTTCAAGTAACCAGATAGACCATGTCTACCGCCTTCACGTCCCCAGCCAGATTCTTTGTATCCACCGAACGGGCTTGCCGGATCAAATTTATTGAAAGTGTTGGCCCAGATAACACCGGCACGAAGTCGTTTTGCTGTCCAAAGAATCTTTGAACCTTTCTCCGTCCAAATTCCAGCAGATAAACCATAAGGAGTGTTATTTGCCTTATCGATAGCTTCTTGTGGGGTTCGAAAAGTTAGGACCGAGAGTACTGGGCCAAAAATTTCTTCCCGGGCGATTCTGTGAGATTGCGATACCCCAGTAAAAATTGTTGGGGGATACCAGAATCCCTTTGACGGGAGATTGCAATTTGGACTCCAGCGCATTGCACCCTCTATATCGCCGGCATCTGCAAGGTCTTTAATTCGACCAAGTTGGGCAGCGCTATTGATTGCACCGAGATCGGTGTTCTTATCCATCGGATTACCGATTCGAATTAAATTAATTCTATTTCTAAGTTTTTCCAAGACCTCTTCTTGAATATTTTCTTGAAGTAATAACCTTGAACCAGCACAACAAACATGGCCTTGGTTAAAGAAGATGCCATTAACAATTCCCTCGACCGCCTCATCAATTGGCGCATCTTCAAAGACGATATTTGCACCTTTGCCGCCAAGTTCTAA
>WLCY01000054.1 GCA_009705075.1 Actinomycetota bacterium | reverse complement strand
GTATGCCGGAGCAGTCTCTGTTCCAATTTATGAGACTTCAAGTTCAGAACAAGTTGAGTGGATTTTGGCAGACTCAGGTGCTGTGGCAATTATTGTTGAAACTCCACAGCATCGCGAAGTTGTAAACCCAGTGATTACTGCAGCATGCAAATCGATTTGGACTATTACAGATGGTGCACTTGATGAAATTACTAATCTCGGCAGCAAGATTTCAGATAGCGAAGTAGAAAATCGGAGGAACCAACCAACTCCTGATTCACTTGCCACTCTTATCTACACCTCAGGTACAACCGGAAAACCAAAAGGAGTGCAATTAACACACGGCAATTTCCTCTCCGAATGTGGGAATGTTGTCCAAGGCGCAAGTGATCTCTTTCTAAAACCTGGTGGATCAACACTTCTGTTTCTCCCAGTCGCACACGTCTTCGGTCGCATGGTTGAAGTTGGTGCAATTACCGCAGGACTTCATCTGGCACATTGCGGTGACATAACTAGGTTGGCAGCAGATCTTGGAACCTTCAAGCCAACATTCGTACTTGCCGTTCCTAGAATTTTTGAAAAGATTTACAACGGTGCCGAAGCTAAAGCAGATGCTGCGGGCAAGGGCGCAATCTTCCGCAAGGCCGCTGATGTTGCCATTGCATATAGCGAGGCTCAAGATTCAAAGAAAATGAACGTCGGTTTACTTTTAAAGCACACTATTTTTGACAAGCTGGTTTATTCCAAAATCCGCGCTGGAATGGGCGGAAGAGTTGAAGCTGCAATTTCAGGTGGCGCTCCCCTTGGTGCGCGTTTGGGTCATTTCTACCGTGGCGCTGGTGTGAATATTTTGGAAGGGTACGGTCTTACTGAAACTACAGCAGGCGCAACGCTAAATCTTTCAACCGCACAGAAGGTTGGTTCTGTTGGCCGCCCTCTTCCAGGAACAACAATAAAAATTGCTGAAGATGGCGAAGTCCTAATAAAAGGCGCCATTATTATGAATGGCTACTGGCAGAACGAGGCAGCTAATAACGAATCGTTCACAAGTGACGGCTTCTTCAAAAGTGGAGACCTTGGAACAATCGATCATCAGGGATTTCTTGCAATTGTCGGAAGAAAGAAGGAGTTAATAGTTACTTCTGGCGGTAAAAATGTTGCGCCAGCAGTGCTTGAAGATCGAGTTCGGGCACACCCTCTTGTTAGCCAGTGCATGGTGGTTGGCGATAACAAACCATTTATTGCTGCGTTAGTTACGATTGATCCAGATGCTATAAAGAGTTGGATAACTGCAAATAAGAAAGATGGCGCAAGTATTGCGGCACTTACTAAAGACCCAGATTTAATTGCGGTAATTCAAACGGCAATAGATGAGGCGAATAAGGCAGTAAGTCGGGCAGAATCGATTCGCAAATTTACTATCTTGCCAAGTGATTTCACTATCGCAGGTGGTCAACTAACTGCCAAACTCTCCGTAAAGCGGCATGTGGTCGCCCAAGAATTTGCAGAGGAAATCGAAGCGCTCTTTCAGTGAAAACGGCTCGTGCCCTACATGACGAGATAAGTAAAGAACTATCGGAGATCGGTAATAAATTAGATTCGGCGGCCGGTCGAACCGCCGTATCACCCGAATTTCGTAGCGTGCTGCGAACTCTCCGCTCACATGTCTCTTCTCTTTGCGATCTACTAAATGGTGAAATCCCATTTGATGACGAAGCTTCAAAGGTAATTTTCTCAATTGAAATAAGACGAGAAATTTCTGCCATAAATATCGCTCTGGCTGGGATTGATGAGTCTGATGAACTTCTAGGTGAACTCCGGGAATTGCTTAACTTTCCAAAATATTTCTTAGATGAGGGTAAAAAGGTAAGTAAATTAATTACACCACTTACCAGGCGCGAAAAGGAGGTGCTTGCGCTATTGCCTCGAGGAATAACTGCTAAAGCTATGGCGAGTGAGTTATTTCTAACAGAGGCAACCATTAAGAGTCACCTCGCATCTATCTACCAAAAGTTTGAAGTAGTCAATAGAACACAAGCAATTGCTATTGCAATCGAGTACAAATACTTATCCTTCTAGCACCTTTGCAAACTTTGCTCCCCAGAGATCCCAGTTCCACTCTTCAACTGCCCAATTTCTGCCATTGCTGCCGAGCTCTTCTGCCAATTTAGGATCAGAAAGAAGTTTGATGCAAGCATTAGAAATATCTTGAACACTTGTGCCATCAACAACTAAGCCGGTTCTATTGTTTTGAACGGCGTCGGGTGCGCCTCCTGAATCTCCGGCTATTACGGGTAAACCGCATGAACTTGCTTCCAGATAGACAATTCCTAAGCCTTCAACTTCTAACCCAGCAAGTCTTGATCTTGATGGTCCGACAAATACATCGCCGAGCAGAATGTGATCTGGAAGTTGGTCATAAGTAACTCGGCCTAACAGGAGAACATCACTCGCTAAGTCGTGTTTTGCAATCAACTTTCGCAAATGCGCTTCCCGTGGGCCAATTCCAATTAGCAGAAGAACTGCGCCAGGGATAGCTGTTTTAATCGCCGCCATAGCTTCAATCAACTTATCTTGTCCTTTGCGATGAACTAAGCGGCCAACGCAAACAAGTGTTGGTCGATTGGCAATTCGATACTTCTCAACTAAATTCAAAGGCTTTGGCCCTGGTTGGAAGAAGTTGGTAGAGATGCCAGGTGCGATCTGTATTAGTTCACATTTTTTTCCAACAGCCTTAGCGATTGCACTTCCGGTAAAACTACCTAAGTAGGTAAGAACATCAGCTGAATTTCCGATTCGGCGAAGTGCTAGTTTGAAAATCGGCGTTCTCGCCCACCAGACTTCATGGCCATGAGTCAATGCGACTACTCGTTTCGCACCAGCTCTGCGCAAATTTGGCGCCATCAAAGCTAGTGGCGCTGCCGCCCCAAACCAGATTGTTTCGCATTTATGAATTTGCATTACCGCTTTTACTGCCCTAATAGTGCGAAGCGATGGAAGCAAGACCTTTGCGCGATCTCGATAAATCACTACGCCATATTTCTTAATGAGCTCTTCATCGAATTCAATATCACCGGCTTGCGACGAGGTATAAATCGCGATTTCTCTGCCATTTAATTTGGCAAGTAAGCCAAGGATGAAAGTTTCAATTCCGCCAGATCTTGGCCCCAAATCATTGGTGACAAGCAATATCTTGCGGACGTTAGAGACGACGGGCACCGTAGAAACTTAGGGAACCAAAATTCGGGGTAAATGTCATGATTTTTACTCTAGAACCAGGCTTTGGTGCATTGACCATACGTCCCTTACTTATATAAATTCCAACGTGAGAGATGTATCGATTGCGACCAAAGAAAACTAAATCTCCGGGCTTCAATTGGCTAAGCGAGACTCGTTTTCCATATCGTGACTGAGCTGCAGCCGAGTGAGGCAGTGATACGCCTGCTGCGCCAAATGCCCTCATCGTCAAGCCACTGCAATCCCAGAGCGTTGGGCCTGCTGCGCCATAGACATAGCGATCGCCCATCTGCTTAATTGAATATCTGAGTGCAATTGATCCACGGCCAGAGCCAAGATTTGATTTGGCAGCAAGTGATTTCGATTTTCTCTGATCAGCATTTTCTTGGTCGTCATTTAACTTAGCAAGTCGGGCACGTTCGGCTTTGGAGAGTGAGTTAAATAATTTTTGAGCTTTCGCTAATTTATCTTTTACCGCTTTTTCCTGTGAGATAAATCTGGCTTGCGCACGTTTTGCTAAAGCCAATTTGTCATTAACAGTTAGTGAAGTTGCGGTCAATCTCTGCTTCGCAACGCTGTACTGCTTCAATTGAAGAGATTGCTTTCTTGTAACAGACTCTAAAGAACCTGCTGCTGCGAGAAATAACTTTGGATCAGAGGAGAAGAGAAGTTCAAGGCTCCGACTCATTGAACCATTCTTGTACTGCTCGTTTGCTATGGCCCCCAAGGAGTTCTTAAATTTTGCAACAGTTGCCGCATCTGCCGCAGCCTGACGTTGAACCGATTCTAATTTTCGGGTAAGTGAGGCGTATTCGACCTTCGCTGCCTGCGCTGCTTCTCCTGCAGCTGCAGCTTGCTCTTGAAGAATTCGAATTTGATTACGAACATCATTTATAGAGGGCGCTGCTTGGGCAATCGAAATTGGTAGCAGTGAAAGCACCATCGCAGCACCTGTCACCTGCGCAACTGATCTCAGCAATTTCATTCGAGAAGGGTAACCATTGCCCACACTCGAGTTCAAATATTTCGATTCATTTAGGCGAATTCACGCTTATTTTGCGAAGCGAAGTGGCGGAACTAAGCCTTTCTCAGAGAGAACCGAGAGTGCGCTGATTTGATTCTCTGAAATATCACGCTTTGGTGCAGAAGTGATATTGAGTAGTACTGGTACAACGCAATCATCACATGAGATGTCGCGCATGGTGCAGTTTTGGCAGTCGATGATCATGTTGAAAATGATAAATCCCGCCACTGACACTACGGTTTGACCATGAGCGCCAAAGCGAATTTAGTGATGGGAAGCGATGGAAGTACCTCCCTTGGCGGCTCTTCCCGCTCTCTTAGCTCCCCTGCAGATCGTGCACGCTTTCACGAACTTAGAGCCCAAGCCTCAGCGATTTTAATCGGTGGCAATACCGCTAGAACTGAGCCGTACGCAAACACTCCAGTGCCACTTGTTGTCATCACCAGGGTCGGCAATCTTCCAGAAAATTTGTTGGCAAATCCGCTCCTCCACATCTGGGAAATGGACCCGGTTTCAGCAATTCATCGGGCAACTCAAGAATTTGGTGAAAATATTCTGGTTGAAGGCGGAATCAATTTACTTAAAGAGCTCTTAGTCGCAAACCTAATTTCCGAATTGTTCTTAACGATTAGTGAAAAATCTGGGGGCGATCATATTTATGATTTAAGTGCTCTGACTCGAGATTTTATAGTTGAATCAAGTGAGAAAATTGAAGGCGAAACTTTCTTAAAACTAGTGAGAAATCAGCCAATAGAAATTAGTGAAACTCCAGAAACCGCGAGGATAATTCCCAGATACTGAACTTTATGAAGGCGCTCATGCAGAAATTTAAATGCAAGTAAAGCGGTAACAATTGGGAATAGCGATCCAAAGACCATCGCTACCGAAATCAAACCTTTAGTAGTTGCTACTCCTAAGAGAAGATTCGCAACAAAGTCTGTTGCACCGATAATAAATAGAATCCTTAAATCCGAAACTTTGAACCCGCCGACGGTTTTAAAGCGAATTGCTAGAAAAATACAGAATGAAACAG
>WLCY01000053.1 GCA_009705075.1 Actinomycetota bacterium | reverse complement strand
GATTACCTTCCAGAAGGTACCTCGATTCACGCACTTGTAGATGGTTCGCTAGCCAAGATAATCGAGAACCTAAAATGAAAGAAGTAGTAGTAGCTGCGATAAAGCGCGGGGAAGTTGTGATTCTTCCACTTGAACATGGCTATGTTTACGCATGTGATGCATTTAGTCTTTCCGCGGTAAACCGTCTTCACCAATTACGAAATGACCCACCAGGTATCGCAGCACAAGTAATAATCTCCAGCGCTGCAGTCCTCGATGGAATAACGCAAGGATTAACCATCGAAGTTAAAGAATTAGCAGCAGCATTCTGGCCAGGATTGTTAACCCTGCAACTTCTGCAAAATCAATCTTTGAACTGGGATCTGGGGGATGGTGGCTCGCTCCGTGAATTTGCAGTTCGGGTACCCAATCAATCAGAGACTTTAGAGATAGCGAAAGAGACTGGTCCACTTGCGATTGCATCTGCTACAACAGCAGGAAATGGCCCCGTCGCTAAAATTTCAAATGTCCATGACCTGGCGGCGCTGGATATCGGAGAGATTCCAACCGGCCCGCTCTCATCGGTAGTTGCACTGGAATCGGGGAAATTGGCTGTTATCCGTGTTGGGGCCCTCACATTGGAAGAGTTGAGGAAAGTCGTTTCGGCAATTGAACTTGCTAGCGAATAAGGTTGCGCCATGAGTGAAAAGACCAGCGAGGCGTTTTACGGCCCAGATTTCAACGCCCTTCAAGCGCAAGATCCAGATATTGCTGCAGTAGTTCTGAGCGAGTTAGTTCGTCAACAGAAAAGTTTGCAGTTGATTGCCAGCGAAAACTTCACATCGCCAGCCGTTCTAGCAACTTTGGGATCTACACTTTCAAATAAATATGCCGAAGGTTATCCAGGTAAGCGCTACTACGGTGGCTGCGAAGAAGTTGATAAAGTCGAAACAATTGGAATTGAACGCGCGAAATCTTTATTCGGGGCAGAGCATGCGAATCTTCAACCGCACTCAGGTGCAAGTGCGAACGTTGCGGTCTATCAAGCATTTACTAAACCAGGAGATAGCGTTCTTGCGATGTCACTTCCTCATGGTGGACATTTAACCCATGGTTCAAAGGTGAATTTCTCCGGAAAATGGTTCAACATAGTTTCATATGGAGTACGTAAAGAAGATGAGTTAATCGATTACGACGAGCTCCGAGATACCGCGATAGCTAATAAACCAAAGATGGTCTGCGTTGGCGCTACCGCTTATCCAAGTCTGATTGACTTTGCAACAGTTCGAAAAATTTGTGACGAAATTGGCGCAATTATGTGGGTTGATGCGGCGCACTTTATTGGCTTAGTAGCGGGCAAGGCGATACCGTCACCAGTTCCATATGCAGATGTAGTTTCATTCACAACTCATAAAGTTTTGCGTGGACCAAGAGGTGGAATGATTCTCTCAAAGGCAGAACATGCAGCCGCAATTGATAAAGCGGTATTCCCTGGAATGCAAGGCGGACCAATTATGAGCGCGGTTGCTGGAAAAGCTGTTGCGTTAAAGGAATGCGCCACACCGGCATATCAAGAGTATGCAAAGAACGTAATTATTAATGCAAAAGCGCTTGCCGCTGGCTTAGAGAAAGAGGGAATGCGCGCAGTTTCAGGTGGTACCGAGACGCACTTAGCTCTTATTGATATTCGTTCTACTGGTGTAAATGGAAAAATCGCAGATGAACGATGTGGCGAATCTGGCATTGTTTTAAATAAGAATGCAATTCCATATGATCCAGAAACTCCAGCAGTAACCAGCGGAATTCGTGTCGGAACTGCGGCCACAACTACACAGGGAATGGGTACGCCAGAGATGTCACAAATTGCTTCGCTAATTGCGCGTGCAATCAAAGATGGTGGCGAGCCAAGCAAGGCGGCCGCAATTCGCAGCGAGGTAAATGCTTTAACTGCGAAATTCCCAATTTACGCCCGATAATCGACTTGTAATTCCATGCGCGAATATCTCTTAACAATCGCACTTGCCGCGACTCTCTGTTATTTGATTACGCCATTTATAAAGAGCTTAGCCATGAAAGCCGGCGCCTTCATAAATGTACGTTCCCGCGATACACATACTGTTGTGACTCCAAGGTGGGGTGGAATCGGAATGTGGATTTCGATGTCAGTCACTTTCATGGTGGTAAACCACCTTCCGCTAGTTGCAAAATCTTTTGGCCGCGAGGCAACCGGAATATTTATTGCAGGAACTTTCATAATGATTCTAGGCGCGCTCGATGATATGTATGACTTAGATTCGATCACTAAATTTGCTGGACAAGCAGTTGCTGGTGGAATTTTGCTGCTGCATGGCGTACAAATTCTCTGGCTCCCAATAAATGGTATTTATATTCTGCCACCGAGTATCGGACAGTTACTAACAATATTCTTTGTAATGGTTGTGATAAATGCAGTTAACTTCGTTGATGGCTTAGATGGTCTGGCCACTGGAATAGTTGCAATCTGCGCGATGGCCTTCTTTGCCTTCTCCTACTTGCTTGCCGTGGTAAATGGTTTGAATCGCGCAGGTGCGCCATCTCTGATCACTGCAGTAATCATCGGAATCTGTATTGGCTTCTTGCCTCACAATTATCATCCAGCAAGAATTTTCATGGGGGATTCAGGTGCTATGTTCCTGGGCCTTTTACTCTCTGCTGCCGCGATAACGCTTACTGGGCAGATAGATTTAAATGCAATAACAAGTGCCGGATCCGATACCGCGCTCCTTCCACTTCTCCTTCCATTTAGCGTTCTTGCAATACCTTTTATTGATTTGGGTATGGCAATTATTCGTCGTCTCCGCGCCGGGCGCTCACCTTTTGCAGCAGATAAAGAACATCTTCACCACAAACTTTTATCCATGGGTAATTCCCATCGTCGCACTTCAGCAATTCTTTACTCTTGGACCGCGATGTTTGCATTTCCAACTGTGGTCGCGGCATTTGCACCGCTTTGGGTTTCACTAGCAGTTGGCCTGTTAATTCTTATCTTTTCATTGGCGCTTATTAGAGAGAGTTTGGTGAGTTCGAATGTCAAAACAAAATGAGGTTGAACTCTGGCGCGGAGCGCTAATTCCCGCTGTTACCGTAGCTGCGCTTAGCATTTTCACGGGAGTACTTATTAAAGGAAGACCCGGCTTACTAGGCGCTTTACTGGCAAGCTGTACGGTAATTCTCTATTTTTCGATTCACTTACTGATTTCAAGGATCTCTACAAATCTAGATCCGATAACGACAATGGCTCTTGCGATGTTCTCTTATTTTGCGAAAGTTATCTTGGTTGGTGCTCTTCTATTGGTTGTGACAAAGACAACTTCGCCCGAAACGGTAGATCGACCAACCTTTGCTATTGCCGCCTTGGGAATTACCGCGGCTTGGCTGGCGGGGGAGATCCGGGCATTCGTGAAGTTGCGCTTTCAACTCCCTTTGCCCCAAACTAGCCCTTCGCAGGATCCAGGTAATCGAACTAATGGTTTGGGAGCATAGATATGGGTAGCGGAAATGAAGAAGGCGCAATGTGGTCAATCTTCGGATACTTAATATCAGGCCTCATTATCTGGGGTGGAATTGGCTGGGCTTTGGACAATTGGCTGGACAAGAATTTCTTCCTCCTAGGTGGCCTACTCCTTGGAGCAGGGTCTTCGCTCTACCTAACCTGGCTCCGTTTCGGGCGTAACTAGCCTTCAAATCTCAGAATTCATCCATATTTCAGTTTTGGTTTTTGGCGGACTCCTAATAGTGTTGCGCCAACTTCCCAAAGTTTCTTAGCTACATTTATTAGGTTCAGGAGTTTTTGTGCGTAAGTTCGCGTTTGCCGAGAGTGGTGAAGGATTCGTCCCACCGAGCACCGCCGACTTTAATCTCCCGCCAATCTTTGGAACTAACGAATACACAACAAAACCAATTTTCTTAGTTCTCTTCTCAGTTATTTTGATTTCAGCCTTTTTCATAATTGCTTCACGTAAGGCCCTTGTAGTTCCTAGCAAGCTGCAATTTGCTGGCGAATCGGTTTATGCCTTTGTCCGCAACGGTATCGGTGAAGAAATTATCGGCCGTGAATTCATGCGCTTCGTTCCTTTTCTCTTCACGCTCTTTACCTTTATTCTTACAAATAACGTATTTGGAATTATTCCATTCCTGCAATTCCCGACAATGTCTCATGTTTCATTCCCATACGTTCTTGCGCTAATTTCATTCGTGGTTTTCCACTATGTCGGTATCAAAAAACAGGGACTTGGAAAATATCTAATGGGCATTGCATTTATGCCTGGAGTTCCAAAATTTGTTTATATCCTGCTCACCCCTATCGAAGTTGCAACTTTCTTCTTAGTTCGACCATTAACTCTCTCACTTCGTCTCTTTGCAAATATGTTCGCTGGCCACTTACTACTTTTAGTTTTCATCCTAGGCGGAGATCACCTGCTTAAGGGCGTAATTGGTTTAAAGCTAATTGCACCATTTGCTTTTGCTTTTGGAATTGGAATGACCTTCTTCGAGTTCATGGTCCAATGTCTTCAGGCTTATATCTTCACCCTACTTACAGCTTTGTTCATTGCCGGAGCACTGGCGGATGAGCATTAAATAATTAATACCCACTTATTAGCTTCCGCTAGTAAGTAACACGAACAGAAAGGCAACACAATGGAAGGCACACTCAACCTGGTCGGTTATGGCCTATCAGCAATCGGACCTGCAATCGCAACCGGAATGATCTTCGCCGCATATATCAGCGGTGTAGCTCGTCAACCAGAAGCTCGCAGCGTTCTACAACCAATCGCATTCCTTGGCTTCGCACTTGCTGAAGCTTTGGCTCTCTTTGGTCTAGTTCTAGCATTCGTTCTCTAATCATGAGCTTTCGCACAAGCGCAGCGGAGGGCGCGGTAAATCCGCTAATCCCGCATACCGCTGAACTCATCGTCGGCACAATTGCCTTCGCATTGTTGTTCTTTGTGCTTCGCTCCAAAGTTGTGCCAATGTTCGAAAAAGCATTTGCAGCCCGCACTGAAGCAATTCAAGGTGGAATGGAGAAAGCCGAGAAAGCACAACGCGATGCGCAAGTTGCTCTTGAGCAATACACCGCACAGCTAAGTGATGCTCGCGGCGAAGCTCAGAAGATTCGTGAAGAAGCACGTGTTCAAGGTGCTGCAATCATCGAAGATCTTCGTGGCAAAGCACAAGAAGAAGCTGCACGAATTACGGCAGCAGCAACTGCATCAATTGAAGCTGAACGTCAACAAGCAATTACATCTCTTCGCAATGAAGTTGGTTCACTTGCAACTGAACTCGCATCAAAGATTGTTGGAGAAGCGTTAGATG
>WLCY01000052.1 GCA_009705075.1 Actinomycetota bacterium | reverse complement strand
ACGCCTTCTACGACTGGAATATGCCAAAGTGCTCCAACAGTTGCTCTTACGGTTTTCGGCGAGTAAACATCGACACTATTTTTGGAGAAAATCACTGCATCGAAACCTAGAGCTTCGGCTGTTCGAATAACCGTTCCGGAATTCCCTGGATCTTGAATTTCCCAGAAATAGGCAATCCTTTTTGCTTCCCGCTGCTTTATTTTATAGAGAGTAATTTCAGTGAACTTACAGAGCGCCAGAATGCCTTGCGGGGATTCAGTTTCGGCCATTTCATTCATTACAGAATCAGAAACGTGAATTATTGGGGCTTTATCTAGAACTTCCGCAGATATTTCTTCCTGTAGTTTTCCATAACCTTTTTCGGTCACATATAAATTGATCAACTCTGGCGCATCAGGAAAGGATGGAGATAGAGCTTCTCGTACGCTTTGAATCCCATCAGCGATAAATTCTTTCTCGCTCTGCCTTATTTTTTTCCCGCGAGAACCCAAAAGAGCCTTCACTCTCTCTACGTGAGGAGAATGAAGGCTCGTAATTTGGTTATTAGACATTAACTACGTGCTTGCGAGCCACTTCAACTAACGCTGCGAAAGCAGCTGGATCATTAGTTGCTAGCTCAGAAAGTATACGGCGGTCAACTTCAACGCCGGCACTCTTCAAGCCTTGAATGAAACGGTTGTACGTCATTCCATTCGCACGAGTACCTGCATTGATGCGCTGAATCCAGAGACGACGGAAATCGCCTTTCTTATCCTTGCGATCATTAAAGGCATAAACGAGTGAGTGTGTTACTTGCTCTTTAGCCTTTGAGAACAGACGGGAACGTTGACCACGATATCCGGCTGCGCGCTCAAGTGTTGTACGACGCTTCTTTGCGGCGTGAACGCCACGTTTTACTCTTGCCATGGTTTATTCCTTCCTGTTACTTCAAGCCGAGCATGCGCTTGGCGGTGAATGAGTTTGGTGCCTTAGCTACAGAATCGCCGCTAAGACGACGTGTTACACGAGATGACTTATGTTCAAGAAGGTGGCGCTTGCCTGCACGTTCGTGCATGACCTTGCCGGTTCCTGTTAAACGGAACCTCTTCTTAGCCCCGCTGTGGGTTTTCATCTTTGGCATTCGCTAACCTCCCAGTTAGTTGAGAACAAAATCTTTTAAGCTTCGGGCACTTCTTCTACGTTTGCTTCTTTCTTTCGGCTAGCAACTTTCGCAGCTTTTTGCTGTGAAACCGACTGGCCCTTCTTTACATTCGTTCCTAAAACCATCGTCATGTTTCGACCCTCTTGCTTTGGTGCGAATTCGACGAACGCTACCTCTGATAACTCTTCTGCCAGCTTCATGAGTAAGCGATAACCAATTTCTGGTCTTGCTTGCTCACGGCCACGGAATTGAATTGTCACCTTCACCTTGTCGCCACCTTTAAGAAAACGTTCGATATGAGTTCTCTTAGTTTCGTAATCATGTGGCTCGATCTTTGGTCGTAACCGCATCTCCTTGACAACAATATGTGTCTGGTTCTGTCTTGCCTCTCGTGCCTTTTGTGCGATCTCGTACTTGTACTTACCGAAATCCATCACTTTGCATACTGGAGGCTGGGCTTCTGGTGCAATTTCAACGAGGTCTAAACCAACTTCATCTGCCATTTTTAGTGCAGTATCGATGTCGACGACGCCAACTTGCTCACCAGAAAAACCAATCAGACGAACTTGCGGAACGCGAATTCGATCGTTGATTCTTGGCTCAGTGCTGATAACTTCTCCCCCCTGGTTAATCGCTTCTTTTTAGAAGCAGGTGGAGACAGTCGCAAATGCAGGTTTAAAAAACCTGTAATGACCCTACCGCCGAGGCAATATAGGTGGGAGCGACTAGCTCCACTTGATTGCGCAAGGTTACCTCAGGATGTTGCTATGGAGAAATCGAGCTTTTGAGGCTTAGGTGAGCTCAGCCGCCGATGGCATGGACTCCACCATCAACGTGGATGATTTCGCCAGTGGTCTTTGGGAAGAATGGTGAGAGTAGTGCAACGGCACCTTGGGCCGCTGGGATTGGATCACCAAAATCCCAAGTTAAAGGCGCCCGTTTATCCCAAACGCCCTCGAACTCTTCAAAGCCGGGAATTGATTTAGCGGCCATTGTCTTAATTGGCCCAGCAGCAATCAAATTGCAACGAATATTTTCATGTCCTAGATCTCTTGCGAGATATCGGTTAGCAGACTCTAACCCCGCTTTTGCAATACCCATCCAGTCATATTTTGGCCAGGCAACGGTTGCATCGAAAGTTAAACCTACTATTGCGGCGCCCTCTTCCTTTTTGAAAAGGGGCTTACATGCCATAGCAAGAGATTTATAGGAGAAAGTTGACACATGAACCGCAGTAGCAACATCTTCCCAAACGGTATTTAAAAAGTTTCCACCAAGTGCAGCCTCTGGGGCAAAGCCGATTGAATGAACTACGCCATCTAGATGTGGCATGTGCTCTTTAACTAATCCAGCTAGGCGATCTAAGTGCTCAACGTTTGTTACATCTAATTCAATAACTGGCGCTGGATTTGGAAGGCGAGCCGAAATGCGATTAGTAATACTCAACGCTCTACCAAAAGAGGTTAGAACTACATTGGCACCTTCCTCTTGTGCGATCCGAGCGATGTGAAAAGCAATCGAAGATTCAGTTAGAACTCCAGTTACTAGAATATTTTTCCCTTGCAAGATACCCATTTTTAATGCCCCATCCCTAATCCGCCATCTACCGGTATTACTGCGCCACTAATGTATGAAGCTTCCGGTGAAGCTAAGAAAGCAACAACACCTGCTACCTCTTCTGGTGTGCAAAACCTTCCTAAGGGAACTGCGCCAACAATTTCGGCCTTACGGGCATCTTCTAATACCGCGGTCATTTCGGTGTCAACAAATCCGGGAGCAACTACATTTGCAGTAATCCCTCTACTGCCGAGTTCGCGAGCAAAGCTCCGAGCCATACCAATTAGTCCGCTCTTGGTCGCAGCATAATTTACCTGCCCTGCTGAACCGAGCATGCCAACAACAGATCCCACGAATATCATTCGACCAGATTTCCGCTTCATCATTCCGCGAGTACAAGCCCTGGCCACTCTAAAAGCTCCAACTAAATTTGTTTCAACTACTGAATCGAAATCTTCATCACTCATTCTCATGACTAGGCCATCTTTAGTTATTCCAGCGTTAGCAACAAGCACATCAATCTGACCGTACTTCGCTTCAACGCTCGCGACCGCAGCATTGACGCTCTCGGAATCCGTGACGTCCATTACTACGCCTTCAAATCCGGATGGCGTCGTAGCTGATCGGTGAGTTACGACTACTTGATACCCATCACTCTTAAATTTATGGGCAATTGCTAGACCTATACCTCGATTGCCACCAGTGATCAACGCAACCCTTGGAGCCAATGAATTAGTTGAACCAGATGAATTTGAATTCATGGGAGAAACTTACCTGTTACTACTGCGTATCCAAATGCTCACAGGCTCATCAAAAGCGAAATTTTTGAACCCAACCAATAGAGTTAACCCATGGATAAGCCCTCTTCGATTCCAAAGAAGTCTGTTTCCGCATCGGTTTCTAATGTGGGAGAAGGACTCTCTAAAGAGCAATCTTCTCGAGCTAGAAAATACTTTATCTCCATGATGATTAGAACTCTCTGTTTTATTCTCACGGTCCTTCTACCTAGCCCGTATCGCTGGTTTGCGCTTTTCGGAGCAGTTACGCTGCCTTACTTCGCAGTGATTATCGCCAACGCTGGACGAGAGACTGTAAAAGGCGGCGCAGTTATTTTTACAAATGGCCCAAAGCAACTCGAAGCTGAATAAATCGTGAGGCGGCTCTTCTCTCCAACAAGTTTGCTACAAAGCGCCATAGCTTTGGCCTTAATAGTCGGCTGTCTGTATGCAGCGAATTGGCAGTTTGGCCGTGGGCAATTTCAGGCGAACACAAATAAGATCATCGCTGAAAATTCAAAACTGCCTGCCCTGAAAGAAACTGCGCTAGCTGGACTGGATCCTGTTGCTAACCAATGGCGCAAAATAAATCTAACTGGGTCATTTGCTCCTACTTATCAAGAACTAGTTCGAAATAGATATTCTGAAGGAAAATTTGGTTTCGAAGTTCTTACGCTCTTTAAAAGTTCCTCTGGTAAAAATTTTTGGGTTGATAGAGGATGGGTTGCAGCTGGTCCCAACGCCATGACGCCCCCAGTCGTAGCGCAACCAGCTAAAGGGCAAATTGAGATCACCGCTAGAATCCGTTCAGAAAATTTAAGCCGACAACTCCATGGCTCGTTTTTTGTAACTAGGACCGAATCTCCCAAACCCAAATCAATCGCTAAGTTGCAGGGTGTCGATGCCGCTGAGTTCTATTTGGATTTGCTACCAAGCCTTGATGGTGCAATCAAGCCACTAACAGAAGTTGAACTGCCTGAACTCTCTAACGGCCCACATTTCGCTTATGCCCTACAGTGGTTGGCCTTTGCATTTCTCGCTTTGGTCGGTCGAGTATTGCTATTCCGTGAGACCGAGCGATTGCCGTTGGTATAACTCGAAATACAAACCATTTTTAGCCACAAGTTCTTCATGCCGGCCTCGCTCAACAATATGACCACGTTCGACTACAAGAATTTGATCCGCATGAGCAATTGTTGATAGGCGATGCGCAATCACAATACTTGTTCGGCCAACCAGAGCGACCTTGAGGGCTTCTTGTACCAACGCTTCGTTCTCTGAATCTAAATGTGCCGTGGCCTCGTCCAGTACAACAATCTTTGGCGCTTTCAAAAGAAGTCTTGCAATTGCAAGCCGCTGTTTCTCACCACCAGATAAACGATGGCCTCGCTCCCCAACTACAGTGTCCAAACCATTTGGCAAAGTTCTAATGAAGTCACCGATTTGCGCAGCATCACATGCCTGCCAAATTTCACTCTCCTGAGCTTCGGCATTTGCGTATCGCAAATTGTCGCCGATACTTTCGTGCAACATATGGGAATCTTGGGTAACGATTCCAATTGTGGAACGAAGATCAACGATAGAAGTATCTCGTATGTCTATTCCATTAATTAAGATGGAGCCCTTTGTTACATCGTAAAGCCGTGGCAGCAAACTCGAAATGGTGCTCTTGCCTGCACCTGATGGTCCAACGATGGCAGTGAAGGTTCCTGGCTGGCAGATAAATGAAACTTCACTTAACACTTCACCGCTCTCAACAACTTCTGGTTTCGCGGCAGCTTCGAGCGAGGCTAGTGAAATATCAGCCGCCTTTGGATAAGTGAAACTTACATTCTTAAATTCTATTTCTGGAATGACGTTT
>WLCY01000051.1 GCA_009705075.1 Actinomycetota bacterium | reverse complement strand
GGTGCGATCGATAACAAGTGAACCACCGGAAGGTAGGTAAACCTTGCGATCAAAGGCCTTAGCAAGCTGTTCTTCAATTCGGTTTTCTACGAATAGATCGCGAGTACCAGTCCATTTTTCAATCTTGGCGGTGAGCTCTGGCGCAATGTGTCCGAGATAATTATTGATGTCATCCCAGGCTTGATCGCCTTGAACTATTAGCTTGTTGAAATCTTCGTTGAAAATATCGCGGATAACGCGCACGGTTAAATCAGGTTCGGAGTAGAGAAGGGCAGGAGCGTTAGTTCCAGATTCCTGTGACTTCTTCTCAATATCTTCCCATTGCGCCTTCAAGCGAATTACATCGCGTTCTAACTCTTCTTCCGAAGCGCCTTCAGATGCGGTACGAACAATTACGCCAGCATCTTCTGGAATCAAATTCTTTAAAATAGTTTTTAAACGAGAGCGCTCTTGATCAGGTAAACGACGGCTGATTCCACTCATTTCACCACTTGGAACATAAACCAAATAACGTCCCGGTAGTGAGATCTGACTTGTCAGACGTGCACCTTTCTGGCCGATTGGATCTTTGGTAACTTGAACCAAAACCGATTGCCCAGTCTTCAAAACATGTTCAATCTTACGAGGAGCGCCATCGGCAAGTCCCGCGGTATCCCAGTTAACTTCACCGGCATAAAGAACTGCATTTCGGCCTTTACCAATATCAACGAAAGCCGCTTCCATGGAAGGAAGAACATTCTGGACTTTACCTAAGTAAACGTTTCCGACATATGAAATATTGCTATTTCTATTTACATAATGCTCGACCATAATTTTATCTTCAAGGACCGCGATTTGCGTGCGATCTCCAGCCTGACGAACCAACATCTGGCGGTCAACATTTTCGCGGCGAGCTAAGAATTCAGATTCGGTAATTATCATTCCGCGGCGGCGAACAAAATCTCTTGGTTCACGATCGTTGCGATTACGACCGCCACGATCATTGCGATCGTTGCGATTACGGTTACGACCGCCACGATCAGAACGAGTTGGCTGATCGTCGCGAACTTTTCGTTCCCTTGGCTCTCTGGCCTCTCTTGGTTCTCTAACTTTTACAACTGTTATAACGCCATCTTCTTCAATCGTCTCGCCTGGAGTTACACCATCACCCTTTGCGCGGCGACGGCGACGGCGACGTGGACTGGCAGATTGTGAATCTTCACCATCTTCGGAGATTTCACCAGCATCCAAAACTTCATCTGTGTCGGAGTCGTGATCTTCAGTTGCTTCATTTGCATCTCGGCCACCACGTCGGCGACCTCGGCCACCACGTCGGCGACGGCGAGAAGCAGAATCCGAATCGCCATCTGAAACTTCGACATCTTCAACTACTTCAGCTTTCGCCTTAACCTTCTTTGGCGCTACCGCTTCAGGCGCCGCTTGAAACATTGGCACAGGAATGGTTGGAGTTGTTGATTTGCTTGAAGATTTCTTCTCGGCCTTTTCCGCCGGTTCAACTTCAATTACTTCTGGCTCTTTATTTGCAGCAGCCTTGGCCGCTGATTTTTTACTTGCGCGCTTACGCGCACCTTTTGGCACTATAGCCATAACCTTAAATCCTCATCTAAAAACTAAATATTGGTAAAACTTCCTTTTGAAAGCTTTTGCATCTGCTGCTAACTCGAGTAATTAAGGCCTTCAGGGCCGCTCGGAGCGCGAACGCTAGCCAAAGTATCGCCTAAAAAGCGCCGAAAGACCAACTTCGCCCCCGCTTACGGGTGAGAATATTTAACTTATCTTGTCCGTAAATGGACATTTTGAATCAATCCGAGGCCGATCAAATTCGCAAACATGCTCGAACCACCATATGAGATGAAGGGCAAGGGAACTCCTGTCATGGGGACTAGACCCATAGTCATTCCAATATTCTCAAAAGTTTGAAAAGCGAACCAAGCTATTACTCCTACGCAGACCAAGCGCCCAAATAAATCATTCGTCCGCCTAGCTATTGCAAATGCGCGCATGAAGAAGAGCGTAAAGCAGAGCAAGATGAAACCACTTCCCAAGAAACCTAGTTCCTCCCCTGCAACCGTAAAAATAAAATCTGTTTGTTGTTCTGGAACAAATCGCCCATTCGTTTGTGGCCCGTCAAATAAACCTTTACCAAGAATTCCTCCAGAACCAATCGTGATTCTCGATTGGCGAAGTTGATATCCGGTTGCTTGGGGATCGGCGCCAGGATCAACAAATGATTGAAGTCGTGCCACTTGATAATCGTCAACTACTCCAGTTTTTATTGCGCCAAATGCTCCGACAACTGCAAGAAGTAGCAACCCAACTACCCACCTTGTCGGTGCACCCGAAGTTCCGATGATTGCAACCACCGCAGCGCTAATAATTACTACTGTTCCTAGATCGGGTTGGACCAGAATTAAAATGAGAGGAACAGCGGCGACTGCAAGAGCTTTAATTACATCCTGATCTGTCGGATTCGCATCTCGATCTCGCTTTTCGGCCAAAATCATAGAAATTCCTACAATGATTGCAATCTTTGCTAGCTCTGCCGGTTGAATTTGAAAACCACCTGGGAAAGATATCCAGGCCTGAGCGCCATTAATTTCGCTACCAAGGCCAGGAATCAAAACAATAATCAATCCAAGTACGGCTAAGCCCCAGACAATCGGCGTGTATGCTCGAAGCAAACGATAATCAATTAGCGTTGTGCCATATGCAAGCAGGCCGCCAATTAAAATATTTACCACATGGCGTTTCAAATAATATTCCGGGTCTAAACCTTGGGCAGCAAACCAATTTCGAGTAGCTGCATAAACCAATAGCGTGCCAATAATTAATAGAGCTGCTACTGAAAAAGTCAGTAGGCGATCAAACTGAACGAAATTTTCTCGGAAGCGATCACGCTTAGACCGTTGTGAATATATGCTCATTGAGTAACCAATTTAGCGTTCTTTGGATCGACTTTTGGTAATTTGGTTGGAACGCCGCGAGGAAAAATAACCTTAGTTGGATCAACTTTTCCACCGACTACTCCAAATAAGGCGGCATAAATATCTTTAACACCAACTGCTGAAACAGAGGAACCAAATCCACCCTGACTCACAACCATTACAACTGCATACTTTGGATTTTCTGCCGGAGCGAAAGATGAGAACCAAGCAGTATCGTCTTTCTCTCGGCCATTCGCATTTAACCCAAAATTCTGACCGGTTCCAGTTTTACCAGAAACTGCGACAGGAAATCCTGCGAAAACTCCGGCAGCCGTTCCTTCGGTGACTACAGCGCGAAGGGCTTCATGTAAGAACTTCGTTGCTTTCTTAGATAAAACATTTGTTGCAACAACTTTTGGTAAGAACTCTTTAACAACTGTGCCATTGGATTTAACAACCGCACGGGCAATTTCCGGTTTATAAATAGTTCCACCATTTGCTATCGCGGCATAAAGTTGGGTCATTTGAATTGGAGTTAAGAGCGTATCGCCCTGTCCAATAGAAAAGTTAACAGCATCTCCCGCTCGAATAATATTTCCATCAAGACAATTTTCTCGAGCAACTTCGATTAGAAATGGAGTTAAATCAGATTTCTTTGCTCGTTCTCTGTAATTACAGTAGTAATTCTTATTTGCTTGATAGAAACTCTCTTTCCATGCGCGATCTGGAATACGACCAGAAGCCTCACTCGGTAGATCTATCCCGGTAATTTTTCCGAGGCCAAAGCCACGAGCAGCCTTAAAGAAATAATCATTTAGTCCGGATTTTGGCGAAAGGCCACCATCACGAACCCATTCGTCATAAGAGATTTGATACCAAATTGTGTCGCATGAAACAGCAATCGCTCGCTTCATATTAATCGTTCCCTGAGATTTGGTTTCAAAGTTCTTAAACTCACGGTTACCAATTTGTACTCGGGCAGGACACTTATAAAGAGCGTTCATGTTGTAGCCAGCTGACATTGCAGCTACGGCCGAAACAGATTTGAAAGTAGAGGCCGGTGGATACATTCCTTGGAGCGGTCGATTTAGCGCCGGAACTCCTGTCGCCTCACTAAATAAATTTGTCGCTTGCTTTTGCGTAAGTCCAATCTGCCAAATATTTGGATCATACGTTGGGTAGGAAGCGAGTGCGAGAATTTTTCCGCTATTAACATCCATCACGATGGCTGCGCCTCCA
This sequence comes from Actinomycetota bacterium, assembly GCA_009705075.1. Classification (GTDB taxonomy): domain Bacteria; phylum Actinomycetota; class Actinomycetes; order Nanopelagicales; family Nanopelagicaceae; genus AAA044-D11. The sequence goes on along the minus strand of WLCY01000051.1, from coordinate 1,180 downwards.
TCAGCAACGCCTCCAAGAGAGCGTGCTCTTAAGACAGAAGATTCAAGTGCCTTCTCAGTAGCAGCCTGCAATCTCGCATCTAGATTAGTGACGAGATTTAATCCAGCTACTGGTTGAGTACTCACTGCCTGCTTGGTAACTGATTCTTTCCGATCGACAATTACAGTCTTAATTCCGGCTCGACCCCGAAGGTATTGGTCGTATTGAAATTCCAGACCATCTTTTCCAATAATCTCTTCACGAAAATAATTCTTAGTAGAGTCCTGTAAATCGCTCTCATTAACTGTTCCCACATAGCCCAGAACATGAATGCCATTTTCGCCTGCCATCGATGGATAACTTCGAACCGGAACAGATTGCGCGCTTATTCCAGGAAATAACTCCGAGTTTTCCAGAATTTTCAGCGCCTGCTCCTTCGTCGCAGTTCGAGTAACTGGAATTGGCTGAAAACGCGTTCCTTTCCAACACCCTGCGCTCTTGGATTGTGAAAGTTCTCCGCAAAGTCGAGTTGCAACATAAACATTCTCCGGAGTCTTTCCAATTAGCTTTGCTACCCGCTCTAAGACTTTGACGCCCTTATCTGGCAACTTATCGATCTTGCTTCTATCAACTGAAATAACCATGCCCGGACGGTCCATTACAAGAGGAATGCCCGAACTATCAACTATCGCACCGCGTATGGCGGGATTAACAACATCTCTGCTTTGGATACTTAGCGCGGCATCGCGATATTTAATGCCTGCTGCAACTTGCAGATAGAAAAGTCTTCCTGTTAGTGCAAGCATCAAAGAGATGATTAAGGCTTGAACAATTACCAAATTCAATCGAGAGCGAAGACTCATATGCGCTCTCTTGAAGTTAGAGATAAGTTTCGTAACTTAACTAATCCCGGAAGAAAGATTGAAGATAAGAGCAAGGTCCAAATTCCATTTCCCAAAATAGTCTGCAGATTTGAAAGAACTGCGCCGTTATTTTCGCCAAGAATTAAGCCAAGAAGCAGGAATATTAGAAGCGTTGCGGTGACTCCCGTTGAAACAAATAGCAAGAAAGCAACCGGCCTATTTGTAAAATCCCGAATACTCTCCTGGTTCCGCGAAAAAAGGTAACCGACAAGAGTCAGAATTAGCGCCCACTTACCGAACGGTGAATCTGCTGAAGGTGAGAGATCTAGGATGATTCC
>WLCY01000050.1 GCA_009705075.1 Actinomycetota bacterium | reverse complement strand
CCTGCGCGCAAGCCCCAACGTAAATCTTCTTTATCTTTCTCGGAGAGAGCTGGAACCGAAACTGCTACACCTGGGAGATTAATTCCCTTGTTATTGCTTACCGCTCCTGGTTCGACACATTTTGTAATTACATCGTTTCCTTTAACTTCAATAACTTCTACGGTGACCTTGCCATCATCAATTAGGATCCGGTCCCCTGCTTTGCAATCTCCGGGAAGCCCTTTGTAAGTGGTTCCGACACGCTCCTTGGTTCCAGAAACCTCATCTGTAGTAATTGTAAAAATATCTCCGCGAGCCAGATCATGTGGTCCGCTTTCAAATCGAGCAAGACGAATCTTCGGACCTTGCAGGTCGACCAATACCGCGACTGCAACTCCAGCCTTTGCTGCTGCTCTTCGAACTGCATCAAGGCGTGCTTGATGTTCTGGATACCCGCCATGTGAGAGATTTAATCGCGCCATGTTCATGCCAGCAGCAATTAGTTGCTCCACCTTTTCTGGTGATTCAACCGCCGGGCCCATCGTGCAAACAATCTTTGCTCTACGCATTTGTTAAACCTTCTCTTCGGATATTCACTATTTCTAGATTTTGATTAAATGTATCGTTATTAATTGTATGGAATAAACCAACTAAACCATCATAGGACGTGCAGTTGGCTCGATTGGCGCAGGAAGTTGGGTTTCACCCACTAAGAATTCATCTACAGCTGCGGCCGCGCTACGACCTTCGGCGATAGCCCAGACTATAAGTGATTGACCACGTCCAGCATCGCCTGCAACATAGACGCCTTCAATATTAGTTCCATACTTTCCATCTCGAGCGATGTTTCCTCGCTCATCAAAATTAACTTCTAGTTGTGTAAGTAACTCTGATTTCTCGGGTCCAACAAATCCCATTGCAAGAAATACTAAATCAGCAGGCAGTTCTTTTTCGGAGCCTGCAACCTTTTCAAATTTTCCATTTACTAACTCTGTTTCAACCAATTTAATTGCGCGCAAATTACCAGAATCGTCGCCAAGAGATTCTTCTGTAGAAACCGCGAATAACCGCTCTCCTGCCTCTTCGTGTGCGCTGCTCACTCGATAAATCATTGGATATGTTGGCCAAGGTTGAGATGCGGGACGCTCTTCGGTTGGCCTTGGCATGATCTCTAGTTGAGTAACGCTGGCCGCACCTTGGCGAATTGCAGTTCCTAAACAATCCGCGCCAGTATCTCCGCCACCGAGAATAATCACATGCTTACCCGATGCATTTATTGGTGGGGCTTCGTTCAATTCATTGAGACCTTGTTTATTTCCCCAAGGTAGATACTCCATTGCCTGATAAATTCCTTTGAGTTCGCGACCCGGAACTTGGATGTCGCGCCAATTTGTGGCTCCCACGGCAAGAACAATTGCATCGTATTTTGTTCGAAGTTCACTTCCGGTTATATCTACGCCAACGTTAATTCCACTACGAAAACGAGTTCCTTCCGCCTCCATCTGAGAGATTCTGCGATCTAAAATAGATTTCTCCATTTTGAATTCTGGAATTCCATATCTCAATAATCCGCCAGGTCTTGCGCCACGTTCGTAAACTGCAACAGTATGTCCGGCGCGAGTTAACTGCTGTGCCGCGGCTAGACCGGCAGGTCCAGAACCAATCACTGCAACTGTTTTTCCAGTAAGCCGCTCGGATGGAAGAGGAACTACTGAACCATTTGCGAAGGCTTCTTCAATTGTGCGAAGTTCAACTTGTTTAATGGTTACAGCTGGGGCGTTTATTCCAACCACGCATGCCGTTTCACAAGGGGCTGGGCATAGTCGGCCAGTAAATTCTGGGAAGTTGTTAGTTGCGTGCAGGCGATCAATGGCCTCACGTGTTTCACCGCGCCAGATTAAATCGTTCCACTCTGGGATTAGATTTCCAAGAGGACAGCCCTGGTGGCAGAACGGAATTCCACAATCCATGCAGCGACCGGCTTGCTTCTGGAGAACTTGAAAATCTTGCTCTTCATAAACTTCTTTCCAGTCGCGGATTCGAACATCAACCGGGCGACGAGTTGGAGTCTGCCTAGGTGTAGTCAAGAAACCCTTTGGGTCAGCCATTTAGCGCCTCCATTACAACTTCATCAACTGGTAAACCTTCGCGCTCTGCTCTCTCCATTGCTGCAAGCACACGAGCATAATCTCGAGGCATCACCATTGAGATGCGCTTCTTGGACTCGCTCCAATTTGCCAACAACGTTTCAGCAATTCTCGAACCAGTCTCTGATGCGAACTTAGAGATTAAATCTCGAACAACTATTTCTTGATCAGCAGGCAAGATTAAAACATCTACCATTTCGGTATTAACCAAATCTGGATCCAAATCTAGAACAAATGCTCGCCCACCAGACATGCCGGCTGCAAAGTTGCGACCTGTGTGTCCCAGAATTAAAGCGATACCGCCGGTCATATATTCACAACCGTGATCGCCAATTCCTTCTACTATCGCAGTAGCGCCCGAGTTTCTGACACAGAATCTCTCGCCCACTCGTCCGCTAATCATGATTTCACCAGAAGTTGAACCGTAACCAATTACATTTCCGGCGATTACATTCTCTTCAGATTTAAATGAGGCCTTCTCATCAGGGCGAACGATTACGCGACCACCCGATAAACCTTTAGCTACATAGTCGTTTGCATCGCCATAGAGGCGAAGGGTGAGACCTCTTGGAATAAATGCACCGAAAGAGTTTCCAGCAGTTCCATGGAATGAAACATTTATGGTGTCTGGGGCCAGTCCGGCACCGCCGAACCTTCGAGTGATTTCTGAACCCAACATGGTTCCGACAGTTCTATTTACATTCTTAATCGCCATTTCAATATTTACGTTCTCGCTTTTAGTTAACGCGGCGGAGGCAAGTTCAATTAACTTATTGTCGAGAGCACCAGCGAGCCCGTGTTCCTGTTTTGTTGTGTTGTGGCGAGGTGAGTCATCGCCAAATGCAGGTGGGGCAAGTAACGGTGATAAATCCAATCCACTGGCTTTCCAGTGATTAATGGCTGCTTTCGTCTCCAGGTATTCAACCTGACCAATCGCCTCTTCTAGCGTTCTAAAGCCAAGGGCGGCTAAATATTCACGAACTTCATCTGCGATGTACTCAAAGAAAGTTTCCACAAATTCTGGTTTTCCGCTGAAGCGTGCACGCAGTTCAGGATTCTGAGTAGCAACACCAACCGGGCAGGTATCGAGATGACATACGCGCATCATTACGCATCCTGAAACAACGAGTGGGGCGGTCGCAAATCCAAACTCTTCGCCACCTAGAAGTGCTGCAATAACAATGTCCCGGCCGGTCTTCATTTGACCATCGACTTGAACAACAATTCGATCGCGTAGTTTGTTTAGCATTAAAGTCTGCTGAGTTTCAGCAAGTCCAAGTTCCCACGGCGCACCCGCATGTTTTAGCGAAGTAAGTGGAGAAGCTCCGGTTCCGCCATCGTGGCCAGAAATTAGAACCACATCAGCATGCGCTTTGCTGACACCCGCGGCAACAGTTCCCACGCCTACCTCGGCTACAAGTTTCACATGTACACGTGCATTTTTATTTGCATTCTTTAAATCGTGAATTAATTGAGCAAGATCTTCAATTGAATAAATATCGTGATGTGGTGGCGGTGAAATCAGCCCAACACCTGGAGTCGAATAACGAACCTTTGCAATCCATGGATAAACCTTGCCGCCGGGAAGTTGGCCGCCCTCACCGGGCTTGGCACCTTGTGCCATCTTGATTTGAATGTCATCTGCATTAACCAGATATTCGCTAGTAACGCCAAAACGTCCAGATGCAACCTGCTTGATTGCGGAGCGACGAGAATCACCATTCGCCTCTAAAACATAACGATCCGGATCTTCGCCACCTTCACCAGTATTTGATTTGCCACCCAGGCGGTTCATGGCAATTGCCAATGTTTCATGAGCCTCTGCTGAAATAGAGCCATAGGACATAGCGCCGGTAGAGAAGCGCTTAATAATTGCAGAGCGGCTTTCAACTTCATCAATTGAAATCGCTGGCCGCAGTCCAACCTTGAAATCAAATAGACCGCGAAGTGTCATTAGGCGTTTTGATTGGTCGTCGACTCGGTTTGTATAACGTTTGAATATGTCATATCGCTTATTGCGAGTTGCATGCTGGAGTGCGAATACTGTTTCAGGATCAAATAGATGTGGTTCACCTTCACGGCGCCACTGATATTCACCACCGATTGGTAGTCGCTTAGTTCCAGGTATTTCGCCACCAGGAGGGTATGCAATGTGGTGTCGCTTAATTGTCTCTTGCGCAATCAAATCGATTGATACGCCACCGAGTTTTGATGTAACGCCAACAAAATACTCATCAACAACTTCTCGCGATAGACCAATTGCCTCAAAAACTTGAGCACCGGTATAAGAAGCGATGGTCGAGATTCCCATCTTCGACATAACTTTCAATACGCCTTTACCTAGCGATTTAATTACATTGGCTACGGCTTTTTCGGGAGTGATGCCAGTGATTACACCTTGGCGAACTAAATCTTCAGCAGATTCCATTGCAAGATATGGATTAATCGCCGCAGCACCAAAACCAACAAGAAGGGCAACATGGTGCACTTCACGAACTTCGCCAGACTCAACGATCAGGCCAACTTTTGTGCGGGTCTTCTCGCGAATCAAATGGTGGTGAACTGCAGCTGTTAAGAGTAGTGATGGAATCGGTGCATCTTCAGCATCACCGTCTCGATCAGAGAGAACAATAATGTGGGCACCGTCTTTTATCGCTTGCGAAACTTCTTGGCGAATTTCAGTAATGCGATTTGCTAGAGCTTCCCCGCCACCTTGTACTGGAAACAATCCTCGAACAACATGGGCTGCAAACCCAGGTTGATTACCATCGGCATTGACGTGAATTAATTTTGCAAGTTCATCATTATCAATAACCGGGAAATCAAGTGCTATCTGGCGACATGATGCCGGTCCTGGATCGAGCAGGTTAAATTCCGGTCCGACCGATCCACCTAAACTCGTAACCAATTCTTCGCGTATTGCATCTAATGGTGGATTTGTCACTTGAGCGAAAAGTTGTGAGAAGTAATCGAAGAGCAACCTTGGCTTTGCAGAAATTGCTGCAATAGGCGAATCAGTTCCCATTGACCCGAGAGCTTCCCCACCGTTCTTTGCCATCGGTGTAAGGATGATTCGAATTTCTTCCTCGGTATAGCCAAATGCACGTTGACGACGCAACACTGAAGAGTGCGGATAAACGATATGTTCACGCGCTGGCAGATCTTCAAGTCGTACTAATCCTGCGTGTAACCACTCACCATATGGAGCGGCGTTAGCCAAGCCATCTTTAATTTCATCGTCT